>NZ_NZQP01000039.1:0-105033 GCF_002695945.1 Marinimicrobium sp.
AACAACAGATCGGGCCTTATACCGCCCGAAAATAGCCGGAAATTCCGATTTTTCGAGTACACATCAAATTGCGCTGCGATTAATCAGAGTTTCCTTAAGGGCGGTTCTGCTAGTATCCCTGCATCATAAGTAAATCGATAAGGGGTCGTTATGAACCGTCTTTCCCGCCTGTGCCTGTCGGCACTCCTGTTGTTCACTCTGGTGGCCTGCGCCACGTCCTCCGATCAGCCCAATGAGGCCAGCGTCCGCACCTGGGAGATGCAGCAACTGGTTTTCCACGCCGAGAACCCCTACGACAACCCCTACATCGAAGTGGACGTCTGGGTGCAGCTCAAGGGGCCCGATTTCGACAAGCGGGTGTACGGCTTCTGGGACGGCGGCAACCGCTTTGTGGTGCGCCTGGTGGCCACGGCACCGGGGGACTGGTCCTGGGAAGTCGGTTCAAACCAGCCGGACGATGCCGGGTTGAACGATCGCAGCGGGCGCTTTACCGCCACCGGCTGGAGCGAAGCGGAAAAGCGGGAGAACCCCAACCGGCGCGGGTTTGTGCGCGTCAGCGACAATGGCCACGCGCTGGAATACGCCGATGGCACGCCGTTTTTTATGGTGGGCGACACCTGGCTGGCGGGGTCCACCTGGCGGCTGCCGTTCCGCAACGCCGCCACGTCCGATGAGTACGAACCCGGTCCCGGCATAGGGTTCGAGGATGCGGTCAATTACCGCAAGAACCAGGGGTTCAATTCCGTCAGTATGATCTCGGCGTTCCCCAACTGGGAGGCGGACCTGAACCCGAGCACCTATGCCGATGAGAACGGTATTTACCTGCGCAACGCCTGGGAGAAGTTCGGCTACGATGTGTCCGATGAGCAGGGCACCGATGCGTCGGGTGGCGTAAGTTACTGGGGCACCTTCACCGCCAAGAATATGCGCGATGAGTACGGTCATCTGCCGTTTGCGCCCTCCGACCAGCACCCGGGGGTGTCGGACTTCAATCGTCTGACGCCGGCTTACTTCCAGAGCCTGGATAAAAAAATGGCGCACCTGTCCGAGGTCGGTTTTGTGCCGCTGCTGGAAACCGTGCGTCGGGATGTCGGCCCGTCCTGGGATGCCTATTTTGATTTCAAAGAGAGCTTTGCCCGCTTCGCGCAGTATCTGATTGCCCGCTATGGGGCCTACAACTTTGTGTTCAGCGGCATTCACCTGGACTGGGTGCCGGAAGACTTCAGCCTGACCGCCGATCAGTTTAACGAGGCGCTCACTTACCACCAGGAGACCTATGGTCGCCCGCCCTTTGGTCAGATTCATACCGTGTTGATCGATCGGGCCACTCATACCACCCTGGGCTCCGGTGATGAGGTGCCCTGGCTGGATATGCACAGCGTGGGTAACAAGCCCCGGGATCATCGGGTCGGGGAAAACCTGGAGGCGCAGTTCTTCCTGGAAAATCCGCCCAAACCGACCATCAACTTCGAGCCCTATTACACCGGTTGGCTGCATGAGATCAATAAACCCGGTGGGGAAGAGCCTCCGCCCAACTCGCAACGGGACAATTATTTTGCCCGGGCGCAGATGTTCGGCTCAGTGTTGTCCGGTGGCTTGGCAGGGCACGTACACGGCACCGCCGCCTACGATATCACCACCACGGGCGAGCCCGATGGGGCGCGGCCGCATATCTGGGATGCGCTGCGCTATCAGTCAGCGAATTATATGCAGCACCTGGAGAGCTTTATGCTCTCCGAGGGTAAGCGCTATCAGGATCTGGTTCCCGTCACCGCCGACATCGCGCCGCGTAAAGCACCCAATGCACCGGAGGATGGTCTGGACGGATGGTCTTATATGATGCGCACCGCCGAGGCGGATCTGGCGATGCTGTATTTTGAGAATGCGTCGGTGGCGCCCAGGCTCAGCGGATTCACGCCCGGTGCGTCTTATGCCATGCAGTGGTTTGATCCGATCAGCGGTGATTGGCTCAATCGGATGTCTGTGATGGCGAATGAATCGGGTGAAATTGAGATTGCCGCCTTCCCCGCCGGTTCGGCTCTGGCGGAGCGGGATTGGGCGTTGAAGTTGAAGCGCCAATAGTTTGTGTGGATGTGATGTCAGGGCTGTGTCGGATTACGCGCTGGGCGCTAATCCGACCTACGAGTCTGAGATCACACGTCCAGTGACGATCAGCACCACCCGGTGCCCCGTAGGGCGGATAAGGCCGAAGGCCGCATCCGCCGCTCCTCGGTATGCGCTACCAATCAATACCCAACCCGATCCGCATAAGAAATGATTTTCTCTCCGTAGCTCCCGCCCCAACTGTAGCCGTTACGCCGCTCTGCAGAGATCTCCATGATGTCGTAATACTTGCCGCCATCCCGATCACTGAAGAAGCCTTCGTTGGTATTCAGGTCGTAGAAGCGGTACCACATACGGTCGCCTTCGCTGTAGACAATCTTCTCTTCCACCGAGCTGTCGTACCGGTGGTCGTCCAGATAGGTGCCCTCGCTGCGGAACCAACCAATAGCGGCCTTTACGGCGGCTTCCACTTCGGGCGTCTGCGGTTGGGTCATCAAAAACGCGATAATTTCGACCGACTCGCTGCCGCTAAGGGATTCAAGTTCATAGGCACGCGCGGCCTTGGGTAGGTAGTCGTCCTTACCGTGCTGGGCGCACCAGACGGTCAGCTCGCCGTTCTGCTCCCACTGGGACTGAAGAATATAATCCACGCCCCGTTCAATCGCGTGTGCCATGGCCGCCCGGTCGGAGTCGGTGAACAGGTCGGTATCGAAGGGCGCGCTTTCCAGGTTGGCGTGATAGAGCGCCGTGAGCACCCGGGTCATGGCGTTGTCGTTGAAGGTGACGTGATCCGAATAACCACCTCGCAGCGGATAGTACTGGGGCCAGCCGCCGGTGTCGTACTGGGCATCGAGGAGGTAGTTCATGGCCTTGCGCACGCCATCCCGGTAGCGGGTTTCACCGGTGTCTTTATAGACTTGAGCCAGGTAAATCATTTCGGTGACGGTGGCGCCGTTGTCGATGGTGCCCAGGTCATTGCCGCCGCTACCCTCGAACTCGTAGTCCTGGTTTTTCGGCCAGCCGCCGTGGTCGTACTGGTACGAGAGAACGATGTCGGCCTTGTCCTGACTCCAGGCAAAACGGGCGCTGCGGAACCGGCTGTGCACCGGGTTGCCGTCCTGCGGGAGCAGCAGGCCATCGCCATCGCTGTTCACTCCACAATCCACCGCGGTGGGGGTGACGCCGATGACCGTCAGGGCGTCCACATTCGGTAGGCCGTCCACGCCGGTCGCGACCAGGCCAATGTCGTTGTCACCGGCGTCGAGTTCCACCGTCTGGGATTCAGTGGTCCAGCTGGTCCAGCTACCGGTGGTGGCAAACTCAAACTCACCGGCGTCGGCGTCATTCACCTGAATGTCGCCGGGGCGTGTATTGAGTGAGGTGTATCTCACCTCCAGCGCGTAGTGACCCGCCTCGGGCACATTGACCCGGTAGGTGATGGCGCTATCGGGAACATTGTCGGTATTGGAAAAGCCCGGGCCGGTGAACCCTTCGTTGTCGCTGTCGACCGTGCCGTCGAGTCGGCAGAAGCCGGTATCGTACTCCTGAATGGTCAGGCTGTTTTCGTCGCCCTGTGTGGTCTCACTGGAGGATTGAGAGGATTCGGACGCGCTGGATGCCGTCGAGCTACTGCTGCTTGAACTGGAAGAGGCATTGTCCGGTGCGGAATCTGATCCGCCGCAAGCGACCAGAAGGCCGCTCATTATCACCGCAAAGGTGAGGGGTTTGATGATCATAATTGACTCTCTCACTATTTTTTATTGGAGATTGTTTGGCCGGCTGGCGGCCATTTTTTTGCTTTAGGGGTACTTAAAAACGACGGGTATTCGACTGCCCTTTCGCTGTAACCGATCAAATATCCGAGGTTTCCCTTTGCCGGTCAAGGGCCTGAAAATAAGCTGTGTTTCACTGTAACCGATACGCACCCTGACAGTGCTGCGCCTGCCACCGTCGCAGAGCCGCTATATGAAAATCAGATAAAATGTTCTGTAACCGGATTCACAAAGGGCGGCGGCGGGCGATGCCTCATAAGTTGCTTTACGCGCCGGTAAGGCTATAGTTGTTTAATGGGGTCGAATAACAGACGTATTGCCACAGGGGCGATAATGGAGTCAATGGGAGTGTTTTCAGGAGGCGATTTCCGGGCATGGACGACACTTTTAGTCCTGGTTTCTCTGCTGCTGGGAGTGTCGGGTATTGCCGCTGCGAAGGATGAGTCGGCGTTGGTTGAGGTGGCTATTCAATTGAAGTGGCGCCACCAGTTTCAGTTCGCTGGGTATTATGCCGCGATCGAGCAAGGTTACTATCGGGATGCAGGCCTGAACGTGACGCTGTATGAGCGCAGTGAAAGCCGATCGCCCATTGACCAACTGATGAGTGGTCGAGTGGAATTCGCCGTGGCGGATACCGGGGCATTGATTTACCGCGCCTCGGGTGTACCGCTGGTGGCGCTGGCGGCGATTTTTCAGTCCTCGCCTTCAGTGTTGGTGACCCGCGCGGATGGGCCGATAGACTCACTTTACGACCTGAAAAATCAGCCCGTGATGCTCAGCGGCGGCTACATGAATGCGGAGTTGCTCGCGATGCTGGCCAACGCCGGAATGGCGGTGGATGATGTTCAGGTGGTGCCGAGTGAAACCTCGCTGGAACCGCTGATCTCCGGGGAGGTGGCAGGTTATAACGGGTACAGCACGAATGAGCCCTTCGAGTTTACCCGCCGTTCCATTCCCTACCGGGTATTTCGTCCGAGCGATTACGGTATCGACTTCTACGGCGATATTCTTCTCACCACGGAAACGATGCTGAATACCGCCCCCGATGTGACTAGGAATTTTCTAGAGGCGACTCGACGGGGCTGGGATTACGCCCTGACCCATCCGGACAAAGTGGTGGACCTGATCCTGCGGGATTACAACACTCTTGGTAAAAGTCGGGAGCACTTGATGTTCGAGGCGGAAGCTTCGAAATCACTGATACTGCCCAATGTGGTTCCCGTCGGCTACATGAACGAAGAGCGGTGGCGACATATAGAGTCGGTGTTTCGCGACCAGGGATTGCTGACCGGGGAAGTGGATCTGAATGCCTTCCTCTACAGTGCGGAACCGGACTCCCTGTTTGATGAGCTGTTCTGGGCCCACCGGTGGTATTGGCTGGTGGCGTTGGTGTCGATGGTCGGCCTTGCGCTGCTGCTGCACGCGCGGCGGCTCCATGCGGAGGTGGCCGTACGCACGCGCCAGCTCAGCGATGCCAAACAGCAGGCGGAGCAGGAAGCGCGAACCGATTACCTCACCAACCTGCCGAACCGTCGGCATCTGCTCGAGTGTCTGGTTCGTTATTCCGCTCAATCGCAACGTCATGATCTGCCCCTGTCTTTGATCATGATTGATGTCGATTACTTTAAGCGAGTCAACGACCAGTACGGCCACGCCGCCGGCGATGAGGCGCTGCGGCAGGTGAGCGCTTTGCTGGCAGAGTCGGTACGCACCGGTGATATGGCCGCGCGCATGGGGGGAGAGGAGTTCGCCATAGTCTGTCTCAACAACGATGCTCAAGAAGCGGTAGCGCTTGCGCAGAGACTCTGCCAGGACATTGCGAGCACACCAGTTACTTTTGGCAGCACTGAGTTCAGCCTGACCGTCAGTATGGGCATCGCGGTGTATGAACACGGCGAAGCGGTCTCATCCCTGTTACAGAAGGCCGATCTGGCCCTATACCAAGCCAAAGCCGGTGGTAGAAATCGGGTGCAAACCTGGCAAGCGGAGGGGGACGTGCCTTCTGGTCCCCGCGCGGCAAGTCCGTGACAAGNCGANAANNCTCATAATATACTGCCCGAGAGAACTGTGAGAGATCCTGCACCATAGCAGGGCAAACCACCCCTATAAAAAACATCTGGTGGATANTATGACAATCAACCCTCNTCCCGGCCGGTGGCTGGGTGTGCTCCTGTGNGCCAGTCTCGCCTCCGAGGTGCTGGCTCAAGATCCCGTTGTGAAAGTGGACCTGGACTTTGCCGGNCGNCAGACNTCGGAAGTCAATGAACCGGGTTATACGCCCTGGTCCATCGGTAGTGTCAGCACCGCNAGCGAAACCTTCGACGGTGTGAGCGTGANGTTTACCCAAAGCGGTGGTGTCGGCCTGCGCTCGAACTGGTTCAAAACCCATATTCNANCNCCCTATNTCGCCCGATTGGTGAGCGANGGCCTTCTGGTGGATTTCGGTGACGGNGAACCACAGAAANANGGNGCCATCACCATGACGCTGTCGGNTTTGCCCGCCGGTGAGCACAGCCTGCTGGTNTATCTGAANTCGGTTGANGGCTGGGCCGACACCACAGTGGCGCCNCTGGATATTTATGTGGATGGTGTTCAGGTCGAGAACGACCTGGCCATGACCAANCGCGTCGAGGANAACACCGCGGCGCAGACGGCGTACCTGACGTTCGACAGCANGGGTGACGATGTTGAAGTTCGGTTCGAGGCCGANACTGNCGCNGGCGCGGACATTGAANCCGTGGTGATCAATGGCTTTGANTTGAANACGCCCAATGTGGCCCANCANGCCCGACAACCCCTCCCGNCCGACGGTGATCGACATGTCGAAACAACCGACGGCCACCTGACANTGANCTGGACNCCGGGTCCGGACGCGGTNGCCCATGAGGTGTANTTCGGGACCGATGAGGCTCTGGTGAGTGACGGCGACAGCTCGGTTTATNGNGGGCGNCANACGANCAGTGAGTTTGCACTGCAGGGGCTGTACAGTCGCGAAGAGTATTTCTGGCGGGTGGATCAGGTNGACCAGNAGGACCGGATCACNCGCGGNAATGTCTGGTCNTTTCAGCCNCGTCAGCTCGCCTTTCCCGACGCCGANGGCTATGGTCGCTTTGCACTGGGTGGTCGTGGCGGTCAGGTAGTGAAAGTCACCAACCTGAACGACAGCGGCCCGGGCAGTTTGCGCGCGGCGGTGGAAAACGATATNGGNCCGCGCACNATTGTGTTCGACGTGTCTGGCATNATTCATCTGGAATCGCGNCTGACCATCAGTGATTCATATGTGACTGTGGCGGGACAGACCGCGCCCGGCAAAGGCATTGTGGTACGGGGCGCACCCTTNGGGGTCAGTGGTGCCAGTGACGTGGTGATGCGTCATATCCGGGTNCGNCTGGGGGCCGGCACCACNTACGATGGCATCGGTCTGCAGGGTGCNGATCACGCNATTGTCGATCACAGCTCGATCAGTTGGACCATCGATGAAGCCTTCTCTTCCCGCAGCGCGCGCAACATCACGTTGCAGCGCACTCTGATTGCCGAAGCATTGAATGTGGCGGNGCATGACAATTACCCCTCGGGCACGCGGCACGGTTACGCNGCCAGTATCAGTGGCGATATTGGCAGCTTCCACCATAACCTGCTGGCCCANAATGAAGGCCGNAACTGGTCGTTGGCCGGCGGGCTGGATGGCAACGGGNACTACGCCGGNCGGTTGGATATTTTCAATAACGTGGTTTACAACTGGCGCAGCCGGACCACCGATGGTGGCGCTCANGANGTGAACTTCGTCAACAATTATTACAAGCCGGGCCCGGCCACCGAAGAAATGTACGCGCTCAATGTGGAGTACGATAATTTCCCCGGAACCCAGCGTTACTACTGCTCCGGTAANGTGATTCCCGGCCGNGCGGACGAGAGCAACCAGACCGCCNTCTGCCGGGTGAAAAGNGGCAGCNCCAACGGTTATGANACCTGGGTGNATGANCCGTTNTTCCCCTCCCGTGCCGAAGTGCACAGTGCCGNCGAAGCCTACAAACGGGTNTTGTCCGATGTGGGGGCCGGGGGCTTGATGCAGGACGATCAGGATCTTCGGGTCATTCAGGAAACGCTNNCCGGNACGNCCANCTACGANGGCAGTTACACCGGNGAGCCGGGNNTGCCCGATCACGAAGACGACGTGGGCGGCTATGAAGATTATCCCTACCTGCAGCGTGATCCCNATTGGGATAGCGACGATGACGGCCTGCCCGACTGGTGGGAAAAACTTCATGGCCTGAACCCGCTCTCCGGNGGCGACGACTTTGCCGATGCCAATGCGGATCCCGANCGGGATGGGTACACCATGTTGGATGAGTACCTGGACTGGATGGCTCAACCTCACACAATGATCCGCGAGGGNGAAACCGCCGAGTTAAATCTTNCCGATCTGTTCCGTGGCTATACCGACGAGCCGGCCTATTCGATCATCTCAGTCAGCAATGGCTCGGTGGCGCTTGAAAATGGCACGGCCTTTTTTACCACCGAGGCGTGCGGTCTGGCGGAGATTGCGTTGAGCGTGGAGGACGCCGACGGTCACNCCATGACTCGAACCGTCCATGTGTTTGTGGACACCGATCCCGCCGGCGAGTGTGAGCGCAGTCCCGAGTATGATGACGNTCATACGCCGGCGGGACCGGCGGATGGACAAAGCGATGAACAACCGGCCCCCGACGGCGGTGATGACGGTGTCGATATGAGTAACGATACAACCAGTGGCGGCGGTGGTAGCGTTTCTTTGACCGGGCTGGTGATGTTGTCGCTTCTGGTCTGGCGTCGTCGCCCGCGAGTTCGGATCAGGATGGCGTAGGGAGAGCGACCGGTAATGCAACAATATAGGATCAAGACGCTTGTGGCTGGCGTGGTGTGGCTGTTGGCAATAACGGGTTGTGCCGGGCCGGAATCGGTACCGTCGGAAGACAGGCGGAGCGCGCCGCTGGTATTGGCACCGGGTGTTTTTGATGCTGAACAACCCGATACCCTGGGACTGTCGTTCGCCTCCGGCCGACAAACCTTTACGGTGTATCGTCCTGGCCCGGAGGACTACCGTTACAACCACGGCGCGGTGGTCATGAGCTTNCAGGGNANGCTNTANGCTCAGTGGCAAAGCTCTCGACGGGATGAAGANGCACCGGAAACCGAGATCCGCTATGCGATCAGTCCGGATCAGGGCGCGAGCTGGAGTCGCCCAAAGACGCTGGCATTGCCCCGAAAAGACGCCACCATCACCAACGGTGGCTGGTGGGTGAGTGGCGATCAATTGGTGGCCTACATCAACGTATGGCCTCATGATGCTGAGCCACGCGGTGGCTTTGTGGAGTACGTTTCCAGCGCTGACGGTGANCACTGGAGTGAACCCCGGCGAGTGATGACCCGCGCGGGCAAACCATTGAACGGCATCCTGGAGCAGGACCTTCGAGCACTCCCTGGGGGGCGTATCCTCACCACNGTACACGAACAGCCCGGGCTGATTGCCACGCCCTGGTTCACCGATGATCCCAGTGGCGTGTCGGGCTGGCAGCGGGGTGAGTTGCCCAATCTGGCGCACGAGCCGGATATCACCCGGGAGCTCGAGCCCAGCTGGTATCGCCGTGGCGATGGCCGCATTGTGATGACTTTCCGCGATCAACAGAGCAGCTTCCGAATTCTGGCAGCAGAAAGTCGTGACCGGGGGGCGAGCTGGACGCAACCGGTGATCACCAACTTTCCCGATTCAAGGGCCAAGCAGAGCGCTGGTAACTTACCGGACGGTTCGGCGTTTATTGTCAATAATCCCAGCGGAAACAAAACCCGGATTCCGCTGACAATAGCGGTGAGCAAAGAAGGGCAGCGTTTTGATCGGGCCTGGCTGGTGCGCGCCGGCGGAGCGGACCTGCAGCCNTGGCGGTACGAGGGAAAGTATAAACGGGCGGGTTACAGCTATCCGAAAAGCTACGTAGACGAAGAGTTTGTTTATGTCGCCTACGCGACCAACAAGGAAGATATCGAAATCACCCGAATACCCATCGGATCTTTGGCTCCTTAAGCGCAAAAAAATCCCCGGGTGGTGAGCCGCCCGGGGATTTTTTCAAGGCTTCAGAAAAACCGGAATCAGATGCCCCACAGGCGGCGCAACATGTCCCACTTCTCCTGTTCGAAGCCTTCCCACTGACCCCAACCACTTTCATTGGAGACCGGGTCGTACGCGTGCTCGTACAGACCACCGGTATCTTCCGATTCGGGGTTGGTGGACCAGTAGCAGCCCTGAATGTCCTTCTCGATCATGTAGTCGACCAGGGTATTCTGCCACTGCATGTCGATACCGGGCTCGACGTGACTCCAGGCTTCACGATGGCGCGGTGGCGCATCGGCGGGCCAGTTTCTATGACCGCCGAACTCACCGATGATCATCGCGTAACCCTGGTCACGCAGATACCCGAAGTGTTCATCCCAACCGGCCTCCAGNCGCTGNGGGTCAATAACAATGTTACAACCGGCTTCGGCCGCTTCGATATCTTCAAGGCCTTCACACTCGGGTTGCGCCGGATCCATGAACTGACGCTGGACAAATACCGACGGACCGTAGGTGTGCGGAGANAGAATCAGGCGCTCCTTGGGAATATCCAGCGGTGCGTCCGCGAAGGGGAAGAAGTTTTCACCCCAATTGGGGTTGGAGTCTTCATCGCCGTGAGGCACTTCGTCACCGGCACTGGTTGAGGTNGCGATGCCTTCAACCATGATCAGAACATCGTCGTTNACCTCGGCAATGGCCTGGTAGGCATTTTCTGACAGACGCTTCCACTCGGCCCAGGTGTAATCCCANGGCTCATTGAAAATGTCGATGGCCATGATGTTATCGACACCCAACTGCTCGGACAGACCGGCGATTTCCCGGAGATCTTCAAGCCACAGCTCTTCGTTGTAAAGATCGACCTGTACGTTCGGGTCGTCTACCGGGCCGCAGGAATAACCTTCGCGCTTGAACTCATAGTTCTCGCGTTCCGCNTCGGCGTAAGGNGGTGTGGCATCCAGCCGGCCCGCGCGCCAGCCCACGTAATTGGAGCAGGAGTGAATGTCGATGATTACGTTGATGCCGTTNTCGTCGGCCTGGACAATGAAATCTTCCAGCGCCTGACGGGCATTTTCCTGACGGACCGACTCGTGGTTTTTCANNACGCCNCCNTCGCGAATGTCACCGATACCCTGGGGATCGTTCGGATCCAGGGTCTGCGGCGCAATGGGCAGACGNATGGTATTGATCCCTTGNGCGGTAATCTCGTCCATGGTCTGCTGGATGGTCCGGCCGGAATCGACCCACCACATGTTGCCGACATACAGCTCCATGGGAGCACCGTCGGCGTTGTTTTCGGCATCGGCAGGCTCGTGTTGGCCTTCAAGACCAAACCANGCAGAACACTGCACCGGGAAGGCGTCACCGTTCTGGGTGATCTGACCGGTTTCGTCAACACGGAACACACCGCCCGCATCCGGCGTGCTGCTGGACGAGCTGGATGAGGAGGAGCTTTCGCTGCTGGATGAGCTCTCACTACTGGACGAACTCTCACTGCTGGAACTGGAAGAGGAGCTGCTGCTTCCGCCNTCGACCGGGCCGTAGGGATCGGGCTGGTCGCTACAGGTGNTCAGGCCGATACAGCTCTGGTTGTCNTCCCAGCCCCAGCCGTTGTCCTGACTGTCACAGAGCGGGTAGAGCGTGCCATACCAATCACACTGTTGACCCGTGGCGCCGTCGNCACTGGATGAAGANCTGGANCTNTCACTGCTGGAGCTCTCACTGCTGGAGGAACTGGACGAGCTGGAAGANCCCNCACCGGTGCAGACGTCACCCGACAGTTCCGGACGCTCAATGGCGCCGCCGTTGGCATCAATCTGCATGCCGAACTCNACGGTCTGACCCGGTTGAATCGTGCCATTCCAACCCAGGTCGGTCGCNGTATAGGGGTTGCTGCCCGATACCTGCGCGTTCCAGCTGTTGGTGACCCGGTTGTTGTCGTAGGTCCAACTGACGTCCCAGCCATTGACGGCGGTGGTGCCGTTATTGGTGATCTCAACGGTGGCNGTGGCACCGCTGCCCCACTCGTTGCTGACAACGTATTCGCAATTTGCCGATTGAGCCATGGCACNNTGTCCCGCCATCGCNAGGCCAAGGCCCAGCATGGCGGCGTAAATGCCATTACGCTTTTGTGTTGTGCTTATCATTTGTAGTTTTCTCCTGGTGTTGCTGAACGGAAAGCAGGNNGNGTGCNCGTTATTGTTATATCGCNCACNCACCTGTCGCCTTGATTGCCTTTNGTCNNNATGACCATAAGGNGCAGGAGATGGTANCNCAAAATNAAAAGNNACAAATGACTGTCTGNNCGGTTTATGACGTATTACTTTTTTTTATTATCCTTAGCGCTTAATGAACGAGACTGTTATTAGGAATTGCAATCCGTTGTCGTTCAAATATTTGTTGTGATGATTTAAATTTTNCGAAANAAGCGAACGCCTTTTNAANCANTTATGNCGCAAGAATATTAATCGTTGTGTTGGGCGTCGCGATCTTCACTGTCGTNCGATTGTTNTTTCGTCTCACGGGGTNAAAGCGGNTCGTANTAATCCGCNAACAAATCGGGAATCAGGATTTTTCGNTCGNCGGATCTGTCGCTCAGCTCGGTATCGNGCCAGGGAATAATGTACAGNAGCTTGGGTAGCTCCCGATTGGAACGGATGCGCGTCGCCTCCATTTCGATTTCGATGCGTGGGCTGTCCTGGGCCGGAACCGGCGAGCTGACCACCAGGAGTGGCAGNAAGCCGNTCAGGAGAGTGAACAGGCGGTACTTCATCCGGCGTGCTCCCGATGTTGTTGACGTTTGAGCGCATTTTTCAACTGTTCGAGCCAGGCGGTNGTGGCGTCGTCCGGCTCCTCGATCAACGCGAGATAGTTCTGNTAGTGATNAATGGCTCGCTCAAGGTCCTGGTAGTAAGTNTCGTANATAAGCGCCAGGTTGTAGTGCGCGTCGGGATAGTCGGNCTCCAGAGCCACTATCCTTTTGAACAGCCGCTCAGCCGATTGTGGTTGATCGGCATTCAGCGCCAGAATGCCGGACAGATTCAACGCTGGAATGCTGTCNGGGTTCAGTTCNCGGGCCCGTGCCAGCGCCTGATCCCGTAATTCCGATTTCTCTAAACGGTGATACAGCGTGGNCAGGTTGGCCCAGAGCTCCGGNTGGTGAGGNCGCTGTTCGATCAGTTGNTCCAGNATGTTCGCCGCCGCATCGTAGCCTCCAGTGGCCGCCCGTGTTGCGGCCCNGTCGGCCTGGCGCTGTTGCTCCTCGCTCAGAGATTGGCGTGCATGGTCGCGCACGGGTCCGGGTTCTGGTCCACTCGTGGTCTGGGTACAGGCACCGAGCAGTGCACTGGTGAAGAGCAATACACACACTGGCCATCGTGTCTTTGTACTCACGGCTGGTCCGCCTCCAGGCGTGCGTTGGTGATTGGTTCTGAGGTGTGGTTTGGTTTTTCTGACTCCGCCATCTTTGGAAATCGAATGCTCATCTTGGCCGGTCGGTCATAGCGAACCGGAAACAGGACGGCCAGGCGCTCCCNACTTTTTGCCAACCAGTCATTGAAGGAAACCGACGCGACACGCCGCAAGTTGCGCTCGTAGAATTCAATCGCCTTGTCTTCAAACGGGAAGGCGCGATCCTCCAGAAGAATGTTGTATTGCATCAGTGCCTCGTCGCTCAGTTCCGTGGGCCGGTCTGACTCCAGTAAGTCCCGCGCCAGGGTTTCGTAGATGCGGCCAATCTGATGGGTGGATTCCGATGCAATGTCCGTCAGGCCGTANGAAGCTGCGCGGGCATAGTGCTGGATGGCGTTCTGCATGTGTCCGGTTTTCTCCGAGAGGCTTCGGTCCAGCGGCAGGCTCAAACGGGTCGCCTTGAAGTGTTCGTGGTGATCGCGCCCCAGGCCGAGTGCGGCGGTGGCGGCCAGGCGTCGCGTCCGGTCGGTNNTGGCNTGATCCGGTTGCTGTCGGTCCCGGGTCAGGATTTGTTGTTGCCAGTACGCCCGCTTCTCCGGTTCGCCGGATTCAGTGTACAGCGTCACCAGGTGGTTCATGGCCTCGGCGTTCTCCGGATAGGGGTTCGGGTAGCGATGGGCGTAACGGCGGAAGGCATTGATCGCGGCGTCCCGATCGCCCTGTTCAAGATAGAGTTGAGCGGCCTTCCACTGCGCGGCCCGTTGAGCGCGACCGTCCTGTTCGGTGCCCGCCAGGCGTTCATACTGACGAGCGGCCCGGTCGGTCTGACCGCTGGCCAGATAGGCGGTACTCAACTGACGTCCTGCATCGACCCGCAATTCGTGTTCCGGGTATACGGTCTGAAAGCGCTGAATCAGGGCGATGGCCAGGCCCCAGTTTTCGTATTCGCCCGCCAGTGACAGGGCGTTGTACAGTCCGCGCGCGGCGTTGTCGCTGTCGGGGTAAGCTTCGTGAATGCGTCGGAAATGATCAATGGCGGCGTCCCATTCCTGTCGACGCTCCGCTTGTTCCGCCTGCCGGTACACGCTCAACGACCAGCGCGCTTCGGTCAGCGAGCGGGTTTCGTCCGACAGTGCCGGGAGACTGAGTAACTGCCGGGCGACCTGTTCCGCCTCGGCGTAACGCTGCTGATCGAGATGACTCTGCAAAATGAGCGAGTAAGCCTCCTGTTGAAGGGGCGGGTGATTCTGGGCAAAGCGCGCCAGTTCAATCGCCTCATCGTAGGCATTGGCCCTGAACGCGTGGCGGGCGGCCTGCCAGGCAACGGAAGGCGTGCGCGGGTCGCTGGGGTAGAGCCGGGCGAAGGCCTGTGCGTAGCGCAGGTTGCGGGCGAGCCAGCGCTCCGGTTGTTGACCGGTCAATTCATCAAGCAGCGCCAAGGCCGCATAGGCCGCGTCCTGGTTGAGAATGACCGAGCCATCGAACGCCGCCCGCTCGTACTGCAGAAAGGCCGGTTCGATTTGTCCGGCTTCTGCCAACAGATCGCCGTAGAGCAGCGTAATCCCGTCCTGCTGGGCATAGCTGGCAAAGTGCTCGAGATACCGTTGGTACCATTGCTGCGCCTGCCTCAAATGCGCGTCTTCGGGTTGCTGTTGGTAGCGACTGTGATAATGGCGGGCCACTTGCGTCCACTGATGGCGAAGGGCTTCCGTGGTGTTCTTTTCCAGCGCCGGATTGCTCTTGTTTCCGGCGGTGAGCGTTCGATAGCGTTGGTAGTCCCGGTAAGCGGTTTCACTGGCTTGCAGAGCCGCCTCAGTGAACCCGTGCTCCTGCCAGAGAGAGACGATGTGCGCCCGGGCCCGCAGGCTCAGCAGAGGCTCCGGCCCGGCGGCGATCAGTGCCTGCCACTCGGCCACGGCATCGCTGATACGCTCCTGGTCTTCAAGCTGAGTGGCGCTGGCGTGGTAGGGGGCGTAGAGGTCCGTCAAACCGTGTTTCCGGAACAGATCAACGACCGGTGTCGATTGGGGGTAGCGCTGCATGGCCAACGCCAGGGAGCGGTAATATTCGTTATAGATGACCTGCTGGTCGGCGTTCAGTGGGTTCTCGAATTGCTCGGCCAGGTCCGGAAAATCCTGCGCGTGTATGACCGCGATGTAATCTTCCAGAGCGGGTTCATACAGGGACTGTTTGTAGCGCGACCAGCCGCGCTTGAACAGCGCCCGCTCGTGAAATCCGGTGTCCTGGCTGCTGTGCAGTGCCGCGGTGTAGGCAATTTCCGCCGCCAGGTAGTCACCGGCGCTGAACGCCGCCTCGGCAAGCCGGAACTGCGTTTCAGGATACAACTCAGATTCGGGGTGGCGTCGCGCCAGGGCCTCCAGGGCCTGCAAGGACGCATCGTGATTGCCCAACAGGTCGTGACTTTTAGCGAGTTGATAGAGCTTGCGGTCGTTGCCGGGCGCCTCCGGGAAATCGGCCAGCGCCAGAGTCAGCAGCTCGACGGTGCGTTCCAGGGTGGCGCGATAGCGCTGGTCTTCCTGATAGTCGTCCTGTTGGGTCCAGCGCTCGCTCTCCTTCAGTTCCAGCTCGGCCAGGCGGGCCAGGGCCTGGTTACGGCTGTGATCGTGCTCCGGTGCGTTGTTCAGGAATTCATAGTAAGCGCTCTTGGCGTCGGCGTCCGAGATCTGCCCGATGACCGGGGCACTGTGGTAAGTTGAGGGGGAGCGGTCGAGCTGCGCGAGCGTGGCCCGCTCAGGCGGTTGGGAAGCGCAACCGGCCAGTACCAGGGTAGCCGGTGCGATGGCGTGCCACAGTGTGCGCGGGCGAAAAGACGAGTTAACGGCGATCATAGATGGTGGCCAGTCCGTATTGGCTTTGACTGATCAGCGTGTTCAGCCGGTTCTGTTGAGCTTCCAGCGACTGGGTGTCCGCTGCGTCGGGCGAACGCTGCGCCAGCGCTTTTTGTGTCTGCTGTAACTGGTGTTGATAGTGCAGCAGGGCTTCCCGGTAATTGGCTTCGGCCAGCTTGAGCCGGTTCATCCGGTCATAAGTAAAAGCCACCAGAAAAGCGCCCTCGGGAATCTCTTCCGCATGCTTCTCCTTGAGCCGTCGGAAGGCATTGAGCGCGCCGCCGTGGTCTCCCAGGTGCAGCGCCGTCAGGCCGATGCCCCGCCAGGCGTGAGCGCGGTGACGACTGTTCTGATCGATGGTGCCGAAGGTGGTTCGGGCATCGCGGTAGAACCCCTGTTGCAACTGGGACATCCCCAGCATCATGCGCCAGCGGTTTTTCAGCTCGGCCTCCGGTTCGGCGCGTGCCAGCAGTTGTTCCAACTCCCGATGGGCATCCGACCACCACCCCTGTTTCAAAAATGCGATGGCCAGGTTGGTGCGGGCCTCGAGGTAGACATCACTGTCCGGTTCGATGCGTTCGTATAACGGAATGGCCCGACGGTGCTCGCCCCGAGATTGCCACAGCAGCGCCTCCGCCAGGTGCAGATAGCTTCTTTGAGGCGGGCTCAAGGAATAGTGGTGTTGAAGCGACGGCAGTTGTTCTTCCACCCTGTGCCACTGTGCCTGCCGGACGGCATCACGCAGGTCGCTGAACTGTCGCTCAATGCCCTGATCGAACGATTGGCTCAAGGCCACGGCCGGCAGACACAACAGACCCAGCATAATGAAGAGCCGTTTCCTTGTCGCTGTTGGCATCATGCTGTCAGACCCGTCACGCATCCAACTGGCACNTGAACTGATCCTGTTCATCCACGCCGATACGCACCCGCTGAATCGGCTCGCCGGACACCATTCGGCCGAGGCACTCCGAGGCGATCATCGGAAGCAGNGTGCGGGTCAGGATGTTTTCGATATTCCGNGCNCCGGTGTCCACTTCCTGGCTGCGGGCNATAATGTGCAGNAAGACATCTTCCTCAAAACNGAACTCGGCCCCNTAATGCTCCGCCACNCGGCGACGGATNTTTTCCATGTTGATAGCGCCGATTTTCATCAGGTCTTCATCGCCCAGCGGGTAGTAGGGCACGATGGTGGTGCGCCCGAGGAACGCGGGCTTGAAGTGTCGAAGCAACTGCGGGCGGAAGTTATCCAATAGCACATCGGGCGCAATGGTGTCCTCCTGGGACTGACACAGGGCGCGAATGTGTTCCTCGCCGGCGTTGGAGGTCATGATGATCACGGTGTTACGGAAGTCGATATCGCGCCCTTCGCCATCCTTGATCGTGCCTTTGTCGAACAGGTTGTAAAACACATCCTGTACGCCGGGGTGGGCTTTTTCCATTTCATCCAACAGAATCACACTGTAGGGTTTGCGTCGTACCGCCTCGGTGAGCACACCGCCCTCGCCATAACCGACGTAGCCGGGCGGGGAGCCGAGCAGCATGGAGACTTTGTGTTCTTCCTTGAACTCGGACATGTTGATGACGGTCAGGTTGTGCTCACCACCGTAGAGGGTGTCGGCCAGGGCCAGAGCGGTTTCGGTTTTCCCCACACCGCTGGGGCCGACCATAAAGAAAACCCCGATGGGTTTGCGCGGATCGGTCAAGCCGGCACGGGCGGTGCGAATGCTCTGGGCAATGGCGTCCAGGGCGTGGCGTTGGCCGATGACGCGTTGGTTCAGCGTGTCGCCCAGGTTGAGCACGGATTGAATCTCATCGGACAGCATTTTGCCCAGCGGAATGCCGGTCCAGTTGGATACCACTTCGGCAATGGCCTGGCCGTCGACATGAACCTTGATCATGGGCGTATCGCCCTGCAGGCGGGTCAACTCTTCGAGCAGAGTTTTCAGCTCCGCTCGTGCATTGGCAGCCTCTCCGGAATCACCCTCCGCCTCGTGGTCGGCTTCAATTGTGTCCTGGTGTTGATTGACGGCGGTCACCAACTCCCGTTCTATGTGCCATTGTTGCCGTTGTTGTTCCAGGCGTTGTTCCAGCTCAGCCTGTCGTTGCGTGAGTTCATCGATGCGGTCCTGGCAGTTATCCAGTGCTGCATTTTCCCGGGCGAGAGTGGCCAGGTTTGCGGCGATCTGGTCCAGCTCCCGCTCGGTGTCTTCGATGGGGGCGGGGGTGGCGCTCTGGCTCAGGGCCACCCGGGCACAGGCGGTGTCGAGCAGGCTGACGGATTTGTCTGGCAACTGGCGACCGGGCATGTAGCGGCTGGACAGGCGCACCGATTCGACAATCGCCTCGTCCATGATCCGCACCTTGTGGTGTGCCTGGAGCATGCCAGCGATGGCCCGCATCATATCAATGGCCTTGGTTTCATTCGGTTCCTCCACTTTCACTACCTGAAAGCGCCGGGTCAAAGCCGGATCGCGTTCGAAGTACTTTTTGTACTCGGCCCAGGTGGTGGCGGCAATGGTGCGCAGTTCGCCCCGGGCCAGAGCGGGCTTGAGCAGGTTGGCGGCATCGCCCTGTCCCTCTTTACCGCCGGCACCGATCATGGTGTGCGCCTCGTCGATAAAGAGGATGATCGGCTGGGGCGAGGCTTTGACTTCGGCGATGACAGACTTCAGACGATTTTCAAACTCGCCTTTTACGCTGGCTCCGGCCTGCAGCAGTCCCAAGTCCAGGCTGCGCAGCACTACATTCTTCAGCGGCTCGGGGACATCACCCTTGGCGATCCGCAGCGCAAACCCCTCTACCACGGCGGTTTTCCCGACACCGGCTTCGCCGGTCAGGATGGGGTTGTTCTGTCGGCGACGGATCAGGATATCGACAATCTGACGGACCTCCTGGTCCCGACCCCAGACTGGATCAATTTTCCCATCTTTGGCCGCCTGGGTGAGGTTGACCGTGTACTTGTCCAGACAGGGTGTGTTGCTGGCCTGGGCGGTATTGGAAGGAACTTCGTCCACCCCGTGTTCGGGCGGTAGCTCCNGCGACTCGGCCGTAGTGCCCACCAGTGCCTTGACCAGCTCCCGGACGGATTCCGGAGCGAGTGACTCCAGCGCGGGGCAACTGGCCACGGCCGATCGACGCAAGCTGTCATCCAGGAGCAGAGCGGCCAGCAGGTGAGCACTGGTGACCTGGCTGTGAGCGTANTCCACNGANGCCAGTACCCAGGCCTGCTTGGCCAGCTCTACCACGTTGGGCGATAGTGCGGGTGGACGAGTGCTGCCATTTTTGAGTTGATCCAGTTCGCGATTGAAAGCGCGACTCAGGGTGTCCGGCGACAGCTCGAATTTCTCCAGAATGGCCTGCGCGTCGGTGTCGTCGACCTCGAGCAGTTTGACCCACCAGTGTTCGACTTCCACGTTGTAGTGACCGCGGGACAGGCAGATGCCCGCCGCCCCTTCGAGCGCATTGCGCGTGGTGTTGTTCAGCTTGTTGACGAGAGATTTCAGATCCAGAGTAATCATGTCGACTCCTTGTAGTATGACCGCTGCGTCACCGTTCAGGCGGCGGCACGGCCGGGTCCTTTGGGACGGATTGTATGAGATGTTTGAGACTCCGGCGTCCGGGTGGACACGGGAATATTCTGGGTGGCGTTGGCGCTGTCCGGGCGAGAGGCTGACCGGGGCAGCCGGGAATTCCAGCCGAGCTGCCCCGGCGTGCCAGTGCCGATCGGCAGTTGTTTGGGCAGAGCCTCGGAGCGAACCTTCAGTTGCAGGTTGAACTGATGCTCGCAACCGAGGTACAGCGCACTGAGCTGGTCCATGGCTTTCAGTGCCGGACTGCCCGGTGCAAACCGTTCGGTCTGGGCCCGGTCGAGCGGGCCAATGGTCACGTCCACCTGGTTCTGGGCCAGCCAGGATTTTTGCCCGAGCAATGTCGAACGACCGAGACAGTTATTCTGTCCGCGGGGCTGGGTCAGAGACGGAAGCTGGCAGCGCATGTCCGGCAGCACCTCGCACCAGGCGCCGGAGAAGGTCGAAAGGCTGATGGGAACCTGGAAATAGCCCTGGAGAATCTGCTCGAAATTGTCGACGGTTTTCACCGGCTGTGAAAGCAGTCCGCCGTAATANATCAGTGCCTCGGCGGGAAGATCCGGNTTGTCCGGAAGCAGACGCGGCGACAGCCCCAACAGTGACAGGAGCATCTCGGTGTGTCGGTCTATGGTGGTGGCCGAGCCACGGTGGCGTCGAGCGCGCTCGTATTCCAGGGGCAGGCGATATTTACTCGCCGCCTGCCACAACAGGTTCATGCTGCGATGATTGAACAGATCGAGAAAGCGGGTCAGGGCCGGGTCTTTGGCCTTCTGCCGCTCAAGCAGGAGCTCGGTATAGTGGTNGGGCAGNGGGCCCAGCGCGCCATCCAGACTGAGNAGNTTGGACTGAACCGACCACTGCTCACCGCGTGGCTCAACCTGTTCAATCTCCGCGGCGGGAAACGTCAGGCGGTGCTGGCCGCNGAACCGGATGGCTTCCTGAGAAAGAGGGCGCACATCGACGCCGGGGGCAAAGCGCAGTGGCCGGCGGTGCGGGGACTGCTCCGAAAGGGATGGCTCGGAGCCGTGAAACTCGAGCAGACGCAGTATCTGCAGGGCGCTGAAGGCTTCCGGTTCGGCCTGAAGCTGNGCGATCACAGACATACTTTACCCCCGGNTCGAATNGGCCCGANCCGGTAAAAACCGTCGTAGCCTTTGCGCTTGACCCGAAGCTGACTGAATGAGTTGATGGAGCAGTAGAGCGCAAAGAAATGCTCTAACACCCGAGTGAACAGACACAGACTGACGCCGGACAACAAGCGATCGTCAAGCGTCAGGGTCACTTCCATTCCCCGGCACAGCGTGGGTCGACCGGCGACCTGAATCGGTGCGTTTACCGGCCGGACCTTCAGGTCGGTGATTGCCTCGATCAGGGAGCGATGCGCCGAGGTCTGCCGGTAATCGTACAGGCGCAGAATTTCCCGCAAGGCTTCACCGCTTTCGCCAGCCGTCAGTGAACGCTGGTTCAGTTGCAGGTGAGAGAGCAACTGCCAGCGAGCGGCGTTACCCAATGCCGGACGAATAGTTTCCGTGGGTTGAGTCAGGCACCGGATCTGTCGGGTGGGAGGACTGCCGTCAACGCATTGCAGTTGAGGCTCCCGGTTATTGAACGGAAGTCGTGCCGGTTGGTCCCGGTTGCTGCAGGTGGTGTCGATCAGTAGTGTCTTTTCCCGGGCGGAACTGGGGGAAAACTCCAGATCCACCAGACTGAGAAACACATCGGTGCCCTCATCCCGGTTATCCGGTTTGAGTTTCGCGTGACGCCTCTGGGCGTGCCAGAAGGTCTGATCCTGATGGTAGTGCCGGTCGTGATTGAGCCCGTAAAACGGTCGGTACTCGGCGCTTTTACCGTAGGCGTCTGCGGCGATCACGCGGTCTACCGAAAACACTTCGTAGCCCGAGGGCCGACGGATGTCGGGCTGAATCTGGTACTCGTACTGACGGTGATCCAGATCAATCGGGTCGGCCTGATGTTCGAACAGATTGACCACNGGTGTGCAACCGGTGACAAAGTGCGCCGCGTTGATGTGATGCTCCAGCTCCACATCCGCATCAGCGAGGTAAAGGTACAATTCCAGGGAGTCGAGGGTCGGTGACAGGCGGGACAGGTCCAGTCCCTGTATGTCCACGAAGAGAAACTTTTCGGGAAAAGCAAAATACTCGGTCAGCAGTCGGTACCCGAGGAACGCATTGTCGGGGTAGGGCAGGAGTCCTTCGTTTTTGCCGAAGCCGACCGGTTGCACCTGGTCACCACCGAGAAAGACGGGACGGTTGGTGCCATCGCTCAACACCAGGTTCTCACACCGATTGATCAACAACTCGTACAGCGGGTGGATGTATTGGGGTTGGCCCTTTAGATAAAACCGCAGCGACCGGGGCAGACTCTCGGCCAGTTTGGCGCCCTCCAGGAGCGGCGTCAGGCGAATCTTGAGCACGCTGGCCGCGCCGCGCATTCGATCCGCCCCGGGAGTGTTGAAGGGGCGACCCATCAGTTGTGCCTCGGCCACTTCGACCGGTGTCAGGGTGGTGTCATAGCAGGTGCTGAAGCGACACTTTTCGCCCTTGAAGGAACGGGTGTCGAGCTCGGTGCCCTTGGGAACCACAAAGGGCCGTTCAAGCTGTTCCGGGTCGGGCTCGAAGCGCACAATGCTCATGGCCGGAATTGGCCGCTGATAGTGGGGAAACAGGGTGCCGAGCAATGCGTCGCTGAATTCGGGGAAGTCATCGTCAAGGCGATGCTGAATGCGCGCATTGAGATAGGCAAAGCTTTCCACCAACCGGGACACATGGGGGTCCTCGATAGTTTCGGTGGAGATACCCAGGCGACTGGCGATTTTCGGGTTCTCTTTGGCGAACTCGGCGCCCATTTGCCGAATGTAAGCCAGCTCGCGCTCATAGTAAGGCAGCAGTTCATCAGCCATGGAGCGACTCCTTGACGTTCACGCTGCGTGAGACCGGCTCGAGAATCGAGTCGAACACCACGCTTTGCGGCGCTGGGTCGGCCCATAGCACCGCATCAATACGAAAGCGCAGCGTTCGGTCGGTGCGCTCCCGGTTCTCGAGGTGAGTCACCCGCACGCTTTTGAACCGGGGTTCATACTCCCGCAGTATGCGTTCGAGCTGTTGCACAAAGCGCTGCTTTTTTTCGGCGTCGGAAATGTTCACGGTTGCCAGGTCCGGTAGGCCGTANTTGAGCAGGGAGTGGGTAGCTTCCGGACACTCCTGCGGGGGCTCGATCATGCAGAAACGGCTGTTGAGCAGATTCTCCAGATCTCGCCGCACGCTCTGGCGTAGTTCGCTCAGGTACTGGTGGCGTGCCGGCGCGGGCTCGCGCACAGCCTGTGGGTCGTGATCAAGCAGGCGATCCAGGATGGATGGGCGCAGCTCGCGGGTTTTTGCGATATGACTCATGATTCCCTCTCTCCTTCAGGGCCGTCAGCCGGTCTGTACCAGTTCGGTGACCAGTTCCANTTCCGAGACCATCTGGTCGATCTGGTAGTGAGGCACCAGATGAATTTTGCACAGGTATTGTCCGGGCCGCTCCGGGTGTTCTTCGACGTTCACGGCGGCTTCGCGCAAGGGGTAACGGGCCTGCTCCTCCCACTCCAGATCTTCCCGTCCGGTGGTATAGCGGAACAACCACTGNCGCAGAAACNGCTCGCATTCATCGGCGCTGATAAACGCCCCGATNTTGTCCCGGATCATNACCTTGATGTAATGGGCTACCCGTGAGCCACACAAGACGTGNTGCAGCATGGCGGANAGCCGGGCGTTNACNCCCTGGTCTGTGTCCCGANCNGGCCTCTGAATCGAGGCATTGCTGTAGAAAGCGGCAAACGGCGTCTGGTAACTCTGGCACAGCGGGATCAATCCCAACTCGGCCAGNTCCCGTTCACGCCGNTCNGTGATGATCACTTCGGTTAGCGGCTTGGGGGCCAGAGCCGCAGGGTCCGCGTCGAAGTGATCCACCGGCAGGGTGGTCACCAGTCCGCCCCCGATCTGATTGCGCGGAACGCCACGTATGTGGCCAAACCAGCCGACATTGGCAAACTCGCGAATCAACACACCGGCAAAGGCGAAGCTCGCACTGCCCCACAGGTATCCATCTCCCTGGCGGCCGCCTTTTTCTTCTCGAAACGGCACCCCTTTGTAACTGCCCGCGGTGGTCCGATAGGGACGGCGCATCAGGGTTCTCGGGAGTGTCAGNCCAATGAAGCGGGCGTCGGATTTTTCGCGCAGCGCCCGCCAACGGACNTACTCCTGTTGGGAAAAAATGGCNTCNAGATTGATNGGTTCGCCAAGNTTGGCAAAATCGTCCAGGCCAAACAGCTCGGGTGAGGCGCTGGCAATGAAGGGGGCGAACGCCGCCGCNGCGATTTGAGCCAGGCCNTCCAAGGTGGCGATGTCATCCTGTGGGTGGCGCGACGACGGGCGGTGCGCNACCTGATANTCGCCGATCAACACGCCAAAAGGCTCGCCTCCCGGGTGACCGTATTCGTTNCTGTAAATTTTCTGGAACAGTTGGCTCTGGTCAAAGTCCAGGGCACGATCNATATCCCGGGCCACCTCTGNCCAGGCAATATCAAGCAGCTTGATCTTGATGTTGCGTGCGCCCTCGGCCTGCAANGTCAGATACCAGACACCGCGCCATGCCGCTTCCAACGNCTGAAAACGCGGATGGTGNATGATGGCGTTGATCTGNTGGCTGATCAGTCGATCGATGCGGGCAACGGTCCGATGCACNGCGATTTCAATGTCCAGTACGCTACGCAGAGGGCCGTCTGGCGCCAGCTCTGACAGAAAGTAGGCCAGCGCCCGCTGTGGATTCTTTTCGGTCAGAAAGTCATCCAGTCCGGTCAGCTTCGGGGGCCGTTCACACACGGCATCCAGCCGAGCNGCGGCCGGGACATCCGGGGTTGAGGACACCGATGGGGTGGCAAGGTGATTTGACATTGCGTGCCAGAGAATCCGTTAAGAAGAAAAAAACAATAGGGCGCGGATCCCTCCGCCGCCCTATTTGGGCGCTGGCTTTAGCCCGCCTTGGGGATGTTGGCTACCAGGCGNAGNGAGGCGGTCAGCTCTTCCATCTGCAACCAGGGGCGCATCCAGGCGACCGCATTGAATACGCCGGGTTGGCCCGGGACTTCCTTGACCTCGACGTGAGCNTCGGCCAATGGGAAGCGGGCTTTCATTTCGGCGCTGGCGCCGGGGCTGCCATTCACGTAGTTGCCGATCCANCGGTTGAGCCACTCTTCGGCTTCCCCCGCTTCCATGAACGAGCCGACCTTGTCGCGCGCCATCACTTTCAGGAAGTGGGCGATGCGGGAGGTTGCCATGATGTACGGCAGACGGGCGGAAATCGCCGCGTTGGCGCTCGCCTCGGGATCATCAAACTTGGGCGGCTTCTGTGCGGTCTGGGCCCCGAAAAATACCGCGTAGTCGGTATTTTTGTAGTGGCACAGCGGCAGAAAGCCCAGCTTGCTNAGNTCTGCTTCACGGCGGTCGGTAATGCCGATTTCNGTCGGGCATTTCTGATCCACGTCACCATCGTCACTGACAAAGGTATGGCTGGGCAGCCCATCGACACGACCGCCCCCTTCGGCACCGCGAATGCTGGTGCACCAGCCGTACTCGGCGAAGGCTTTGGTCAGGGTGGTNCCCAGNGCGTANGCNGCGTTCATCCAGCAATAATCATCGTGCTCGGTGGCNCGATGTTTGCCGTCCTCACCCACCGGTACTTCTTCGTAGTTGAACGCCTCNATGGGTTTNGTCGACTGGCCGTACGGCAGGCGNGCCAGTACNCGNGGCATGGTCAGGGTCACAAAGCGGGCATCNTCACTNTCGCGGAAGCTGCGCCANTGAATGTACTCNGCNGAATCAAAAATCTTTTCCAGATCGCGCGGTTTGGACAGCTCGGTATAATCCTCAAAGCCGAACATCTGCGGCGCCGCAGCGGTCAGAAAGGGGCAGAAGCCGGCGGCGGCCACGTTGGACATCTGNCTGAGCAGCGAGATATCGTCNGGGTGAGAGGANAACTCATAGTCNCCAATCAGNGCGGAGTAGGGTTGACCGCCAGCGGTGCCGAATTCGCTTTCGTAAATTTTCTTGAAAATCTGNCTCTGGTCAAACTCCACCGCTTTCTCGAGATCCTTGGTCAGNTCTTTCTTGCTCAGGTTGAGCATGCGGATCTTGAGCTGGGAGCCGGTCTCGGANTTCATCACCANGTGGTTCAGTCCACGCCANGAGCCTTCAAGCTTCTGGAATTTTTCATGGTGCATGATTTCCGACAGNTGCTGGGACATCAACTGNTCGACNGCCGCAATGGCGCGATTGATGGTGACGGTCAGGTTTTTGTCCCATTTGACCGTNCCGTTCATGGCTTCCTGNGTCAGGGTCTTGAGCAGATCCTGAGTCTCGTCCGCCGGAGTCTGTCGGGTCGCNGTAATGGCCTGCTCGAGAAAGCTGACTTCCTGTACNTCGGCTTCNGCCTGCTCCATTACCTGTTCTTCGTTATTCGCCATCTTTCNCTTCCTCCTTTTGCTCTGCACCCACACCCAGCTCNCCGGACAGGGCGGCCAGCGCTTCGGTATCACTCAGTACACTTTCCAGCAGGTTTTCNAGATCCTCGGANCGGTCTGCTTTGGTCAACAGATCACGCAGTTTNTTGCGGGTGTCCATCAGCTTGCGCAGCGGTTCGACCTGNTGCACGATCCGATGNGGTTCAAAGTCTTCCATGCGGTTGAAGTCGAGCTCGACNTTCATTTCGCTGTCNTCNTCTTCCAGNTTGTTGGCCACCTGGAATCCCAGNTTGGGGTTGACCTTGCCCATGATGTCGTTGAAGTTNTCCCGNTCAATCTGGGAGAACTTCCGGTCTTTCAGGGACTTCTTGGCCTCGNTGTTATCACCCGAGTAGTCCCCCATCACGCCCATGACAAAGGGCANTTCCTTCTCGGCGATCGTGCCGTTGGTTTCAACATCGTAGGTGATATGAACGCGAGGNTTGCGCACGCGCTTGAGNTTGTCGTGGATACTGTCGGACATAATCCCTAATCCTCTGTCATTGGTTTGGTTGGTCGTCACTACTGCCNTNTACGGGGTTAATCCTCGGTGATTTCTACGCCCGTCAGCTCGCTGTAATGCGTGCGAGAACTCTCGTCTGGTATCAGCTCCTGAATCAGTTCGTCCAGACGCATATTGCCCCACTTGACGGCTTTCTGAAGCAGGTAGGACACCGGGGAGTGGGGTTCGGTGGTGCGGAAAAATTCGGCAATCTCCCGAAGTTGACGGAAGGCCTCGTCGCGATCCAGCGCTTTTCGG
Organism: Marinimicrobium sp.; assembly: GCF_002695945.1. Taxonomy (NCBI): domain Bacteria; kingdom Pseudomonadati; phylum Pseudomonadota; class Gammaproteobacteria; order Cellvibrionales; family Cellvibrionaceae; genus Marinimicrobium; species Marinimicrobium sp. The sequence continues at coordinate 27,082 of NZ_NZQP01000039.1, forward strand.
GNAGCGGGCGTNTTCGCGGGAGCGTCTTCCGTTCCGGTNGNTTCAACCGCCTCGGNNGNACTGNCTTCGGATTCGTTCGCGGGCGATAGCTTGTCGCGCCCCAGATGATTGACGGCNCCNCGACACTCTTCCAGAACTTCNAGAATATTGCGGGANGGGGGNGCCAGCTCAATACCNCAGTGTTGATCCAGTAGGCTCTGGCAGGCACGAAAATGCTCAATGGCCTGATCCAGATCTTCCCGCTGGTTCTGAAAGAATGTGTCGTCTGATTCCCGGACGGCTTTCTCGATATCCCCCAGCCCATAACCGAGTTTGGCTTCTTTTGCCTGACGGGCGTCTTCATCGGCCAGCTTCTGAATGTCGAGTGCCTGCTGGTAGTGCCAGTAGCTGAANGGGGCGGGGGGTTGTCCTTCCGTGATGGGGACACGGCGAATCGGTGCGATCAATACGCCCTCTGCCCCCTCACCGTTNAGTCCGGAGAGAGGGGCCACGCGAGTTTCCAGGCCGTCTTCGTCCGGTGTCGGGTAGAGGTTCTCCCAGTATTGTTCGACCAACCCGCGAATCAGTGCGAACGCATCGCGCAAGCCCTGAAAGCCCTGTTTGCGTACCAGGGCTTCGGTGTACCAACTGGCGACTTCGAGATCCTTGGCTTCTTCCNTGAGAANTTTGGGGGCCAGGTTCAGCACTTCACGCCAATGGTGGTCGGCCTCCTGGCTGTCACCGTCGTGTACGGACTTGCGNTCCGCCGCTCGGGCGCTGGATCGTTCGCGNTTGAGTGTCTGGTAGGTTGAGTTCGGAGACGCACTGGCGCGAGGGTCTGCACCCGAGGGTGTNTCCTCAGCGATAGGGGCGAGTAAATCGTCGAGNTCAATGATATGGGGTGAAGCCATTGCCTGTCTTTCCCTATGGTGTTCTGCTGATTCCTGTCACTGCCGGCCTTGAGTCACATCGACTTTAACGGCTTTTTTTCNGGTCTGATGCAGACATTCCGCNAAGGAATGAAGGTAGTCCGTCACATAAATAAACATAACAATCCGTTGTTGGCTATTNGCTGGAGNTGGAGAAAGCTACCACAGCGCGANTAAAAAATTAACTGTTTACGAATCGAATGCCAAATATTTTTTTGTTCNGCGTCGAAAAATGTGACCGAGTGCAATATTTTTGATTCTGTTTCAAAAAAAATATGGTGTACAATCCGTTTCCATCACAGAATGGCCGGCGCATCGCAATGGCGTGGCTCAAAANATTTTGTGATCTGCGCCAGGGAATGTCCTTCGGGCAACGAAGGGCGAACGCCGCATACAGTCTCCTGGCTCGACGCCCAGACGGCNCAGCNAATNGAGCGTAAAGAAAACGGACACTTTCGGGATGATAACGGAATGAACTTACAGCTAAGGATGATCAAAACGCCAGAAGGNGCCTCTCTTCCCCAACAGCAATTTTCATTCGATCAGCACGGCGGAACGATCGGGCGCGGTCCCGATAATCACTGGGTTCTGCCGGATCCCGACCGGATCCTGTCGGCTCGGCACTGCGAGTTTACGGTCGAGCAGGGACGCTTCCAGTTGATCGACCACAGCACCAACGGCACTTTTATCAACGGTTCGTCAGAGCCTTTGGGCAAAGGCGTGGTGACGACGATCAATCACGGTGATCAGGTTGAGATAGGCGACTACACGTTCGCGATCGACCTGTTGAATGTCGAGGCCGGCTCGCTCGATGCGTCGCCTTTTGCGACAGAGCCCGCGCCAGAGGAACATCCCGCCACGCCTTTTTCCGTCGATGATCCCTTTGCCTGTGATCCCTTTGATGCCGGTCCGGTCGCCGACCCGTCNCGAGATTCCCTGGATCCTCTGCAGATGCTGGATGGCGCATCCGGTGCCGAGCGCGAACCCTGGCACAATGAGTCCACAGCACTGTATCCCGGCCCTGGCGAAGGGGCCTTCTCCGATTCCGAATCGAAGTGGCAGGATCCGTCCGTCGACGCGATCCACTGGCCAGAGGCCCATCAGGAACAACTGATTCCCACCGACTGGCTGGAGCCTTTGGAGCGCGAGCCCGACTCCGCCTCCCCGCAGCTCGACCGCGAGCCCGAGTGGGCGGCCGCCCCCCAGCCAACGGATGCACAACTCCGGGATGAACCCGCTGGGCATGACGATAACGCGGCACAGGAAATACCAGGGCCTGTCGTCACGCCTCAGCCTGGCAAGCGCCCGAGCCTGGATCGCCCGACTCCGGTCAGCCGCGCTGAACCTGTAGAGGTTACGTCCACCCAGCCGTCCGCAGACTCCATGCCACCCCGGACATCGGAAACGCTATTTTCCGCCATGGGAGTGGATCTGGACCGGCTGAGCCCGGAGGCGCGAGTGGAGCTGGAGCCGCTGATCGGCACCATGATGCGGGAGGTGATTGANGGGTTGATGCAGGTGTTGCGCTCTCGGGCCAGCATAAAAAACGAGTTTCGGATGAATGTCACCACCATTCAGCCCGTGGAGAACAATCCACTCAAGTTCTCTGCCGANGTCGATGAAGCGCTAGAGAATATTTTTGTGCGTCGAAGCCAGGCGTACAAGGAGCCTTTGCAGGCCATTCGCGAGGGATTCCAGGAAATTGCGGAACACCAGTTGGCAATGATCTCCGGTATGCGTCGAGCGTTTGAGCATATGCTCAANGAGTTCGACCCGGATCGTTTCGAGGCCAATGCGAACAGCCAACANAAACCCAGCGTCATANCGCCCNTACGCAAGGCGCGCTATTGGGACAACTACCGAGCGCACTACCGGGGNCTGAGTGACAATATGGAGCGCTCTTTTCAGCAGATTTTCGGTGACGAGTTTGTCCAGGCGTATCAGGATCAGTTGCGTCGCCTGTCTGCCCTGCGTCCNTGAGCGGCGTCGCGATNATCGACCGGTAACGATAGGAGANANGAATTATGGAACGGTTTGATTTACTTCGTAGGCTTTTNCCGGTTCTGCTGGTGTGTTGGTTGACCGCCTGCGCGAATCAGGAAAGCCGCGTCGGGGGNATGCTCAAGTTACAGACCGATGTCAGGCTGTCCATTGACGCGCGCGCGGACATCAATCCCGATCACAGCAACGAGCCCGCGCCNGTGGTGCTGAGGTTTTACGAGCTGACCGCCGAACAGGCGTTTGCTGACGCTGACTTTGTGCGNCTGTATGAACGTGACTCGGCCGTGCTCGGTGATACGTTGGTACGTCGACGCCAGCTACCNGGTGTGGTCCCCGGCGAGATTCGGGACCATGAGCTGGTACTCGANGCGAACACGCGCTATGTCGGCATCATGGCCGAGTTCTATCAGTACCAGCGCGCCGCCTACAAAGTCGTCATTCCCGTTACCGCGCGCAACGTGTTCAGGGATGTCATCAAACTGCAGATCTCGGGTAANCAGTTGTCAGTGCTGAACTGATTGGAACCCACAATGAACCGGCAACAATAGGGAAGATAGANCATGTCGTTGAGCAGCAAAGTCATCTGGTCCGAGGGGATGTTTCTGAACCCTCAGCACTTTCAGCAGTACGACCGCTACGTCGAACGCTACATCGATGCCAAGTGCAGTGCCCTGGGCGCCTATGCCTGGGGATTACAGGCATTGGAGCTGGATCAGGAGTTGCTCAAACTGGGCAAGCTGTCCGTGTCCCGGGGGCGGGGCGTGTTCCCCGATGGTACTCCCTTCAATTTCCCCGAAGTGGATGATGCGCCCGGGGTGCTCGAGGTTCCCGAAGGCGCCCACAATACGCTGGTGTATCTTGCGGTACCGGTTCGTCGGCCGGGCGCGGTGGACGTCTCCCGGGAAGATGATGCACAGGCCCTGGCCCGCTATTACGTGTCGGAAGTCAGTGCGCGGGATGTCACCTCGGATGGCGGAGATACCCGTCCCGTGGATGTGGGTAAGCTCCGGTTACGCCTGATGCTCGAGTCCGAGGATCTCAGCGGGTATGCCTGNATTGGCGTGCTGCGCATNGCGGAGGTGCGCGATGACCACAACGTGCTGCTCGATGAGCAGTANTTGGCCACCTGTCTCGATTGTACGGCCGCCCCCAGACTCGCGGGCTTTCTGCCCGAGTTNTCGGGGATGCTGCATCATCGGGGCGANGCNATTGCGGGCCGTCTGGCGGATGCCCGCCGGGGCGGAACCGCGGAAATCGCCGACTACATGATGNTGCAGATGATCAACCGCTATGAACCCCTGATCGCCCATCTGGCCACGGTGCGCAATCTGCANCCTCTNGCGCTGTTTCAGCAACTGCTGCTGATGGCCGGAGAGTTGTCCACCTTTGTCGCCAGGGAGAAGCGGCCACCGGAGTTNGCGCCGTANCGGCACGATCAATTGCAGGCCACGTTTTTGCCCCTGATGACCACCCTGCGCAGCTACCTGTCGATGGTGTANGAGCAGACCGCCATCGGNCTGCCNCTTGAGGAAAAGAAATANGGTATCCGCGTGGGTACCATTCCCGATCGCTCGCTGCTTTCTTCGGCGNCGTTTGTGTTGGCNGTGCGCGCCGATATCGCCGAGGAAACCCTGCGCTCGCGCCTGCCGGCGCANATNAANGTGGGNCCGGTGGAGCGTATCCGGCAGTTGGTCAACGCCGCCATGCCGGGTATTGCCATCAAACCTTTGCCCGTGGCGCCGCGGCAGATTCCCTACCGGTCGGGATACGCCTACTTTGAGTTGGATCAGCACAGCGCCTTCTGGCGGGAAATGGCCAGCTCGGGTGGCTTTGCGTTGCACGTGGGCGGAGACTTCCCCGGCCTGGAAATGGAGTTCTGGGCGATTCGCCAATAGCGATCGCCTCTCGATATTGAGGAGCACCCATGGATTCTCCGGACAAAACGGTCTTTCGCCAGCCTCGCCCCGGTGGCGATCGCACCCGAATGAAACCAGACGTGAACACCCCGCGCGCTGCGGCCGGAACACCAGAGCCGCGTGNGCCTTCACCGGTTGATTCACCCGCGCCACCATCAGCGATGGACCTGCCTCCTGAGCCTCTGGTTGCCGGTCGGGGGCTCAATCCATTGGTCAGCTGCGCGAATACGCTACTGCTGGTATTTGGCAAAGTCCGCCAGTCGGCACGCCACACTGATGTGCGCGGTCTGTACCGTCAGTTGACCCAGTCGATCCGGGAGTTCGAAGTGGAGGCCCGGGACCGGGGCTATCCGCCGGAGATTGTGCTGGCGGCCCGTTATGTTCTCTGTTCGGTTCTGGATGAGGCGGTACTCAATACCCCCTGGGGTAGCGACAGTCCCTGGGCGCAGCGGACTCTGCTCAGTGCGTTTCACAATGAAACCTCAGGGGGTGAGAAATTTTTTCAGATCCTGCAGCGCATGAACCAGTCCCCATCCCAGAACCTGGACATGTTGGAGTTGATGTATTTGTGCCTGAGCCTGGGGTTCGAAGGGCGCTACCGTCTGGCCAACCGCGGACGCGATGCCCTGGAGCAGATCAAAGACGAGCTCTACCGGACCATCCGCCGGTATCGCGGCGAGCACGAACGCGCGCTGTCGCCACGTTGGCAGGGACTCGGCCGGACCTCCTCAACCCTGGGAGAATCCATTCCGTTGTGGATCTGGAGCGCTGCCGTGGCGTTGCTTCTGGTGTTGATCTTTTCCGGTTTCCGGTACTGGCTTTACACCAATTCCAACCCCGTTGTGGAGCAGCTCGATACTGTCAATGAGCAGATTGAAACCTTTTCCAGGGATTCGTTTGAGTAGACCAACAGGGAACCGATGGTAATGATGAAGCGGATTAAAAATACCTTGCTCCACCCGGTCACCTTATCGCTGGTGGGTGTCTTAATTCTGGCGCTGCTGGTCTGGTTTGGCGGACCCCTGATCAAGTTTGGCGATGAAAACGCGGCGCCCCTGGCCAGCAGCATCACCCGACTGTTGGTCATTCTGGTGTTGCTGGTGCTGTGGGGGCTGAATAACCTGCGCCTGCAATGGCGGGATCGCCAGCAGAATCAGGCGATGGTGGACGACATTCAGCAGAGCCAGACCAACGCAACGGACTATGTCAGTAGTCAGGCGGCCGAGGATGTCCAGCAGATTCAGCAGCGCTTTTTCGAAGCGCTGGCCGTGCTTCGGCAGCGTCGTTTTCGGGGCCGTGCCAACAAGAGTCGGGCCCTGTATGAGCTGCCCTGGTACATCATGGTGGGCCCGCCGGGTGCGGGCAAAACCACCGCGCTGGTGAACTCCGGGCTGGAGTTTCCCCTGGCCGAAAAGTTTGGCGCCGGAGCGCTGCAGGGCGTTGGCGGAACCCGACACTGCGATTGGTGGTTCACCAATGATGCCGTGCTGGTGGACACCGCGGGACGTTACACGACTCAGGACAGTCACCGGGTGGTGGACAGTTCGGCCTGGGAGGGGTTTCTGGGGCTTCTGAAAAAGCACCGCCGTCGCCGGCCGATCAACGGCGTGATTGTCTCGATCAGCGTGCAGGATCTGCTCACCCAGACCGAAGAAGAGCGCGCCCGTCATGCCCGCACCATTCGCACCCGCATTGATGATTTGATGAGTAAGCTGGAGGTGCGCTTTCCCGTCTATCTCATGTTCACCAAGTCGGACCTGATCGCGGGCTTCAATGAGTTTTTCGAAGACCTGGGGAAAGACGAGCGTGAGCAGGTGTGGGGCCTCAGCCTGCCCCGCGCCGGTTCGGTGGAGTCGGCCCCGGACTTTGAGTTTATTGACGCCGAGCTTCGTCAACTCGAAGCCCGACTGTACGAGCGTCTGATCTGGCGACTTCATCAGGAACGCGATCCCCAGCGTCGGGCGGCGATCGAGCATTTTCCGACTCAATTTGAACAACTCAACCGCCTGGTCAANGGGTTTGTCGAGCAGACCTTTGCCCCGAATCGNTATCGTTACCAGCCGTTGTTGCGCGGCGTCTATTANTCGAGCGGCACCCAGGATGGCACGCCGATTGATCGCCTGGTCAGTACCGTGTCGGCACANTTCGGGTTTGGGCGCGAACCGGCCGCACCGGGGGTGAATCGGGGTAAAGGCTTTTTCCTGGGACGGCTCTTTCAGGATGTGATTTTTCCGGAGTCTGAGCTGGTGGGCACCAATCCACGCTATGAACGCTGGCGGCAGTGGGGGCGGCGCTCGGCTTACGCGGCNNTGGCGGCCAGTGTCGTGGGTCTGNTGATGGTGTGGACAGGCAGTGTCAGTCGCCACGCCTCTGATATGGAAGANGTNCGCTCGCACCTGTCCCGCTTCGAGCNGCGACAAGGGGATGGTTACGGTCCGGCNGCCCCCCGAGCGCACCTGCCNGCGCTGACCGCCCTGGCTCAGGCCAGNTCTGTNTACGACCGGGACGCACACCCGGTATTGACCGGCGTCGGCCTCTACGACGGACGCATCGATGAACGCGCCGATCAGGCGTATCAGCGTTATCTGCGCGGCCCNTTCACTCAGGCATTGTTGCGGGAGCTGGAGCAGGCGCTGCTGNATACCGAAGATGATCTGCAGTTGTACAACCAGTTCCGGGTGTACCAGATGTTCGGGGATACTTCGCGCATGGAAGCCCCGCAGGTGGTCGAGTGGTTTACCCGTCGGTGGGCCGCTACGGTGGAGCGCGAGNCTCAGACCTCGTTGCGGCACCACCTGGAGGGGTTGCTGGCCCTGGAGTTGACGGATCAGGCGCTTAACCAGCCTCTGGCCCGAACGGTGGCCCAACGCCTACTGCAGGTTCCGGTCGCNCAGCGAGTCTATAACCGGATTCAGAGCGAGCCGGAATNTCAACGTCCGGTTGANCTGCGGGCTCAATACGGCAATCAGTTGACCGCGGTATTTGAATTGCCGGCGAACGCCCGGGATGCGATTCAGGTGCCCTGGATGTTCACCCGCGANGGCTACAAGTCCATCGACCTCTCACCACGATCGCCGGTACTGCGTGAGCTGGTCAATGACCGCTGGATATTTGAGAGCCTGGANCAGAGNGCCCAGACCATGACNGAGGACGANCTCGGNGANCTGAGNGAGCGGGTGANCGAACTGTATNTNCGCGACTANATTCGCACCTGGGTGGGAGTNCAGCAGGCACTTTCCATTGATTCNTTCGCCAGCCTCAATCAGGGCAGCGAGCGGTTGGCGCGTGCGGCNGACCCACTGTACTCGCCCCTCTTGCGGGTNCTGGAGGTCAGCGCCGCGCAGACGCAGTTGACCAACCCCGAGCTCAAGGAAAAGGTGGCCGGAGCGGGTCGTAGNCAACGAACCAGTATTGCGGCCGGTTTGATTGCCTCGCAAATGGACTCCACCGAAGTGGATCGNCATTTCAGTGAGCTGCATCGGTTGATGGCGGGNGATGCCGGNCAGGCACCCATTCACGCGGTGCTTGGGGAGGTGCGCAAGCTGAGTGATTTCGTGCAGGACATCCGGATGTCGCCGGACCCCCAACGACGNGCGTTCGAAATCGCCCGCGCGCGCTTTGCCGATGGCGAGGGTAATCCGGCCAGTCAATTGCGAAGCTATGCGCGCAACCTGCCCCAGCCCCTGGAGCAGTGGCTCAACGGCCTGTCACGGGAAACCTGGCGGAGTATTCTGATTGAAGCTCGAGGGCATGTCGTCAACGAGTGGCAGGCCCAGGNGTATCAGCCGTATCAGCGNATGGCGGCGGGCCGTTACCCNCTGGTGGGCGGNGTGGATGCNGAAATGTCACTGTACGACTTCNGTGAATTCTTCANGCCGGGCGGGCTGCACGAGCGTTTTGTACAGCAGTATATCGAGCCGTTTGTTCAGACCCGGGGGCNGTGGCACAACCGGCAGGTGGATGGTTACGGCCTGGGGCTTTCGGCCAGTGCCTTNGCTCAGATCCGCCACGGGCAGGCGATCACCGAACTGATGTTCCGCTCGGGGGAGTCCTCCCCGCGACTGAGTCTGGAGTTCAANCCGCAAGACCTGGCCAAAGACAATGCCCGCTTTATNCTNGATATGGGCGACCAGACCCTGTCGTACAGTCACGGGCCCAAGTTCTGGCGTCGGGTTGACTGGTCGGGTGATCAGGCGGAACGCCGGCTGCGTCTGGTGTTCGAGAAGGTCAACGGGGGCGCCAGTGATCGGGTGTANCAGGGGCCCTGGGCCTGGTTCCGAGCGCTGGATGATGCTCAGGTGCAGAAAACGTCTCGCTCGGANGTCTTNCACCTGACGTTCTCCAGCGCCGCCGCGGANACCCGTGCGGATCGGAACACGATGGTGTATGAAGTGCGCACCCAAAGCGTCGACAATCTGTTGACCAATAATCCCCTGCGCCGATANCAGTGTCCGGAGGTGCTGTGATGAGTGCCAATGGCGTCGTTGGTTTTTTCGGTAAGCTGCCCGCCCACGGTGATTTCATTCACCGGGGGCTACCATCGCAGTGCGTGAATATCTGGGATGACTGGTTACAGTCTGTNATCGCTGCGACNCAGGAGCAGTTGGGCGAGCACTGGCTGGATGTGTATCTCACCAGTCCCATCTGGCGATTTGCGCTCTCTCCNGGCGTGATAGACGGCCAGCTTTGGGCCGGAATTTCNCTGCCCAGCGTGGANCGGGTCGGTCGTTATTTTCCGTTCACCATCCTGGGCTCGGCGCCGGCCAATACCCCGGCCACGGTGGCGTTGACCGCCGCCGATGNCTGGTACGAATCGCTGGAGTCTGCTGCCCTGGCNGCGCTCGACGGNCAGATTCAGATCGATTCACTGGCGGCCCGTATTCAGTCCAGTCCCCTGCGGGTCAATGCGGAGTACACCCGACTAGCGTCCGNCTCGGGCGGTGATCGTATCGTCACACTTCATGAAGAGCAGGCCCGGCCCGAGCAGGTCTATCCCTACCTGTTGGATGCGGCCCTGTCGGCGACCATGCCGAGCTACAGCATCTGGTCCACCGCGGGATCTGATCGGGTCGAACCCTGTGTCGTTACGGCGCGGGGTTTGCCGGCGGTTTCAGGGGTGGCCGCCATGTATACGGGGCAGTGGCGGGACTGNCAGTGGGAGCAGCCGTTCGCACCGTGCCCCAGGGAGCTCAGGGATGCTTGATACCCAGACCCGGCCGCAACCGGTTGATACCACGTATCGGCGCCCCATTCACTGGCGCTGCCAGCATGCGACCCATGCCGGCGCGGTGCGCAAGTTGAATGAAGANGCGGTGTTTGCGTGCGCTGATCATAACCACTGGGCGGTGGCCGATGGCATGGGCGGTCACGAGGTGGGCGACCTGGCCAGCCGGGAAATCGTTCAGGGTCTCGCCCAATTGCACTTGCCCGAAGCGTTGGCTGAATCGGTGGATCGGGTTGAAGANTGTCTGCAGGGGGTAAATCAGGGGTTGCAGAACTATGCCCGAATGGAGCTCGACGGCGCCACGATCGGGAGCACACTGGTGCACCTGATGATCCGCGGTCGTATCGGGGTGGTGCTCTGGGCGGGGGACTCCCGGTTGTACCGTTTTCGCAACGGAACCCTCACGCAATTGAGCCGGGATCATAGCCAGGTAGAAGACATGGTGGCCATGGGCCTGATCAATCGCGAGCAGGCCCGAGTGCATCAGTGTAGCAACGTGATTACGCGTGCGGTCGGAGTGGAAGAGCATCTGCAACTGGATATGCGCCTGTTTGATGTGCGGCTCGGTGACCTGTTTCTCTTGTGCAGCGATGGACTTCATGGCGTGATTGAAACCGAGACCATCGCACGAATCATGGCCGACCGGGATCCTGACCTCTGCGCTCAGGCACTGATTGATGTCGCCTTGCGCGCGGGGGCGCCGGATAACGTCTCGGTGGTGGTGATCAAAGGCGAGCCCGGAAAAGTAGACAGTTCCAATGGACGGCAATGCGCTCAATGAGAACGTTGAGTCAGGAAGATGAAGGGATATGACTGAAACCAGGGACACTAAAACGCGGATTGCGCCGCGCGCAAAAACCCCACCCGATGCCACCGTGTATACCCCGAGGAGCCGATCGGAGGAAACGCCTGCGGCGAGTGACAGAACCCGCTATCAGGCGCCGCCGCGTCGTNGTGGATCGGATGCCACGCTGGTGGATCCGAATCCGCCCACCGTCGTCGCCAGACCGACCAAACCCAAAGCGGCCGCTTCCCCGAAGCGCCCCTCGGGTCATCATGGTTTACTGAAGCGCCGGTTTTTGCTGGAGGACATTCTGGGGGCCGGTGGNATGGGGGTGGTCTACAAAGCCAAGGANCGGCTGAAAATCGAGGCCCAGGATCGTGACCCCTATGTCGCGATCAAGGTGTTGAGCGACGAGTTCAAGGCCCACCCGGAAGCGTTCATCGCCCTGCAGAGAGAGTCGCGCAAAACCCAACGTATCGCGCACCCGAATATCGTTAACGTGCACGATTTCGACCGGGATGGCGACACGGTTTTCATGACCATGGAGTTTCTCGATGGCAAGCCGCTGGACAAGTTGTTATCCCAGTATCGTTCCACCGGATTGCCCCACGAAGATTGTCTGAAGATTCTTGAAGGCGTGTGTTCGGCATTGATCTATGCCCATGCGGAAAACATCATTCACTCGGATCTGAAGCCGGGCAACATCTTTGTCACCCACCGAGGCATTCCCAAGGTGTTTGACTTTGGTATTGCCCGCGCGGTGGCCAAAGCCGAGCGGTCCGACGATTCGGAAGACGATAAAACGGTTTTTGATGCGGGAAACCTTGGCGCTCTGACCCCCGCTTACGCGAGCCTGGAGATGCTTGAGGGCGCTCCGCCCGATGCGCGTGATGACCTCTACGCGCTCGGGTGCATTGCCTATGAGCTTTTTGCCGGCGAGCACCCGTTCAACCGGGTGCATGCCGACGAGGCGGCCCGTCAGAAGCTGAAACCGAAACGCCTGGTGGGTATTCCCAAAAGCCAGTGGCGAGCCATTGAACACTGTCTGGCGTTTCGTCGCGAGGATCGGGTGGCGTCGGTTCAGGCGTTCTGGAATGCCTTCGTGCATCGGAAGGTGGCGATTGCCAAATACGCGATCGGCGCGCTGATTGTGGTGACGTCAATGGCGACCGCCGCCTATCAGTATCGGGATCAGTGGATTCCACAGTTTTCCGAGCAGGATGTGCGGATGGAGATCGAGCAGCGACTCAGGCTGGAAATGAAGCAGAACGAGCTGACCGAACTGTTGACCACACTGACATTTTCTTCCCAATGGGAGCGTCAGCTCTGGCAGAGCTATACCGACTTGCGGGATCTTTTGGGGGAGAGTGATCAGTGGCTGGAGGGTCAGCGTGCGTCCATTTACAAGGCGTATCTGGAAAAAATTGATGAGGAAATTGAAGCAGGCGCTCTGGAGCAGGCCCGTGCCCGGCTGACCAATGCCCGGCGCTACAGCGATGATGAAGCCGCGCTCGACCGGCTGTCCGCACAGATAGACAGCGCACTTGAGCGGGCCCGGCTCGAAGCGAAGCAGCAGGCCGAGGCGCGCCGAGCGGCGCAGGCTCTGGCGCAGGAACAGGCACGCAAGCAGGCGGTTCAGGAAAAAGTCAATCGCGAGTTCGATAACGCACTGGCCAACGTTGATCGACAGCTTGCCTGCCGACAACAGCTGAATATGGATGACCTGGCCATTGCCGTCAACAAGTTGCAGGAGTTGGACCCGGGTCGATATCAGCGCGAGCAAAGCCGGATGATCGGCGCGCTGGCATCCTGCATCGAAACCATTGGCGCTCGCTTTCCCGACCGGGCCCAGACATTCAAGCAGCATGCCATGCAGATTTTTCCGCGCAGTGCCGCCATTGCCGGCATTGCCATCGAACCCAAAGACCCCTGTGACGCCTCTCTGGCCGGAATGGGAGGCCGAGGCCCGCGCGCGGGGTGTCGGGATACCTTGCCGGGCGCGGGGCTCGGTCCGGACATGGTGGTGGTCCCCGGGTTTGCGGGCCGGCCTGCTTACGCCATTGGTCGTGAGGAGGTGACCGTTGGGGACTTCAATCGCTTCTGTCGCGCATCAACGTGTGAGGTACAGCAAGAGCAATCCCGGGACAGACCCGTCACTGACATCAGTATTGAGCAGGCGAAGGCCTACGCCCGCTGGCTCAGTGAACAGACCGGTTACCGTTATCGGCTGCCAACCTACGAGGAGTGGCGCCATGCTGCCCGAGCGGACGGCGCAGAGCCGGACCCGAACCGCAACTGTCTGTTCTCCTCCCGGGGTATTCAACGTGGCGGCTCCATGGTCAAAGCCAGCGTGGGTGGGCAGAACCGCTGGGGCCTGGTGAATCATCTGGGCAACGCTCAGGAATGGGTGCTCAGCGGGGGAGCGTTATCGGTTGCCGGGGGGCACTACGATACGCCGATGGATGAATGCCAGGTGAGCTGGCAGAAATCACACGATGGCCACCCGGACACCTATACCGGTCTGCGCTTGGTCAGACAGCTTAAAAACCGCTAAGAGACTCGAGCGATATGACCGTGGATGTAACGACTCTGATACAGCAGCTGCACCAGTTGGTAGACGACTACAACCAGCGATCGGTGTCGTTGGCGGAGTATCGGCTGAAGCGCCGCCACCTNTTGCTGGCCATCGATTCAAATGTCAACGGTCGGACNNCACCAGAAAGCGCGACCNACGATCTTGTAACTCAACGGAAACATCATTAACCACAGAGGCTTGTTATGGAATTTGTCCGTTTTTTNCAAGTGGGTGGCCCGTTCATGTGGGCGATCCTGTTCATCATGGCGGCGGGGCTGGCGATTACCCTNGATCGCTTCTTTTACCTGTCNAAAACCCAGAAGTCGGTCAANCGGGTCTGGCTCAAGTTGGCGCCGATGCTCAANGCCCAGGATTACGAGCGGGCCTCACAGTCNCTGACNGACCTGAAAGACCCNCTGGGACGGATTCTGAGTTACGGCTTTTCCCGTTTCAAAGGGAACCCCAGGCGCGAGACGGTCGAATCCGCGATGGANGANGGCGTAATGGAAGTGCTGCCGGAGGTTGAACAGCGNACCCATTACCTGGCAACGCTGGCCAATGTGGCCACGCTGCTTGGGCTGCTGGGCACCATCATNGGCCTGATTCAGGCATTTACCGCNGTNGCCGAGGCNAANCCGGCGGANAAGGCGGAGATGCTGTCGGCCAGTATTTCGGTGGCNATGAATACCACGGCCTTTGGGCTCTGCGCCGCCATTCCGCTGTTGCTGTTGCATTCCTATCTTTCCACCAAAGCGGCGCGAGTGGTCGACAGTATTGAAACCGCCGCNGTCAAATGTCTGAACTTGATGATCAGGGAGTAAAGGCATGCGCTTTCGTCGCAAGCGTCAGGTTCAGGAGGCCGCTGAGCTGAACATCACAGCGTTCATGAATCTGATGGTCATACTGGTCCCGTTCTTGTTGATTACGGCGGTTTTCTCCCGGATGACCGTTCTGGAGTTGAATCTTCCGGGGCCGCAGACGGAGCAGGAATCCTCGGAACAGCCGCTGGATCTTCAGCTCCAGTTGGTGGTGTCGGANGATGACCTGGTATTGNGGGATGCCAACATCGGCGTGATTACGCGTCTGGAACGNACGGATGATGAGGACCAGTGGCGCCAGCTTCGGGAGGCNCTGATTGAAATCAAGCAGCGNTTCCCCGATGAAACCGNGATTGCCTTGCGNCTNGCGCCGGGCGTTTCCTACAACACNCTGATACAGGTGATGGATCGGGTCGGGAGCACGCAGCAGGTACAGCTTGGTACGCTCNANCGGGTCGAGCTGTTTCCGGACATATCGCTGGGTGATGCGCCGACNGACAGGGAGGGTTCGGCATGAAATCTNTGAGTCGACGGGCCCGCCGTATTCAGCGCAACCAGAAGTTGCGCAAGTCGCCGGGGCTGAATCTCGTGTCACTGATGGATATCTTTACCATTCTGGTGTTNTTCCTGCTNGTCAATGCATCNAGTGACAGTGAGCTGCCCAGTCAGAAAGTGATGAAACTGCCGGATTCCACCGCCGGGCAACCGCCCGAGGAAACTTTACGGGTATTGATCTCGCNAGAAGCCATACTGGTGCATGGCCAGTCGGTGGCGAAACTGGAGGANNTGACCAAAGAGGGCGANGGTGTCATTGAGCCTCTGCGGGAAGAGCTGGCCTACNGACTGTCGCTGTCTGCCGGTGGTGAAAACGACACCCTGACGGTGTTGGCCGATCAGTCTGTCCCCTACGAAATCATCAGGCGGGTGGTGGAAACCAGTCGGGTTCTGGAATTTCGCCAGGTCGCCTTCGCCGCCAGTCAGATCTCCGACCCTGCGGAGGAGGCGAGTCAGTTGTGAGCATCATGATGCAGACCGCCCCCCGTTATCAGGACCTGGTCATCCAGTGGCAGCCCGGTCGATCTTCGGCCAATCACTATCGCTGGTGGCTGACCGGCTGTGNCGGGTTGGCGCTGGCAATNGCGNTGACGTTNTCNCTGGTNGANGTTCCGGAAAANCNACGCATGACCCGNNCGGATATTCCNGANCGGGTGGCNCGNTTTATGNTNGANCAACCCAGNNATCCNCCGGTNNANGNNCNGGAGGAGGTGNNNCCCAAGCCNTTNCCNGTGGCNGAGCCNAAGCCCCTGGTNGAGCGNGANCGNGAGCGACCCGNNGTGCAGGAACCTGCCANCGAAGCGCAGCGNGANGCCCGNNAGCANGCGCAGCGCAGTGGCCTGTTGGCGCTCGGAAATCAATTGGACAGCCTNATGGATACCTCTGAGGTGGATGACTGGGTNGACACCGAAGGCAAAGGTGGCGCCGATGCCGGGCAGACGGNCACGGGTTATGGCGACGGTGATCTGGCATCAGCCGCTGAGCGAACGGGCGCACNTGATGTTGCCGCNGTATCGGCCGGAGAGGGTGGCAGTGTATTGGCGCGACGCGATCTTGCCANCCTNGAGACTCCGCTCGNCGAGGACCNGGCGGAAAATCCGGAGCGCCGGGACAGTTTCGCGCNGACNGGGCGAACGNACGAAGAGGTCAGCCTGGTTTTCGATCGCAATAAAGGCCTCCTGTACTCACTCTACAACCGTGCACGTCGGCAGACGCCCGGNTTGCAGGGGCGTCTGGTGCTGGAAATAACCATTGAGCCTTCCGGTGAGGTGACCGAAGTGGCGATTGTTTCCAGCGAGCTGGACGATCATCGTCTGGAGCAGAGAATCAGGGCCCGCGTTTTACAATTTCGTTTCGAAGAACGAAGCGCACAGACCATTACCATCATCTATCCGATCGAATTTCTTCCGTCGTGATGAAGCTGATTTTTACGACACTGCGGTNNGCAGATTTTATTTTGGCGTGGTAATGGTCTTAAGACTATTTTTTGTACGGNAAAAGTGGAGAACCAGTTCACATAAAAATCCCGTATTTAAAGGATTTAAGTGATGCGATTCTCGCTATCGAAAAAAAACATTCTGTTTTTGCGAGACAGGTTGTTGGTGGTCAGTGAATTGGCTATCATTCGTCCCGGGTACCAGGAATGCGAAGTTTATTCCGAGTACTTTTTTTATCGCGTGTAAAGCGGCAGGGAAAGTTGCTCGGGTCTGANGGCTTCCAGGCCTGATGTCCATAAACAGCAAACGCAAGGAGACTAAAAATGGCAATTTATCTTGAGTATGAAGGCATCAAAGGAAACGTAACAGCGGAGGGTTATAAGGACCACATTGCTGTTCAGTCCCTTTCTTTCGGTGTTGGTCGCGGCATCTCCATGGAGCCCGGCAACCTGTCCAACCGCGAAGCCACTCGTCCTACNGTCAGTGAAATCACCTTGACCAAGGTGGCGGACAANTCGGCCACGGCNCTTTTCAAAGAAGCCGTTACCGGNTCCGCAGGCAAGAAAGTCACCATCAAGTTCGTCCAGACCGGCGCTGANAAAGTCGTCGAGTATATGGATTACGTNCTGGAAGACTGCCTGGTCAGTGGTTATCAGATTGCAGGCGCNGANGATGGCGACCCGGTNGAAACCATTTCTTTGAGCTTCTCGAAGATCATGGTCAACTACAACGACTTCGATAANACGAACAAGTCCTCTAGTCCACAGCGCGTGGGTTACGACTTGACCACTGCGAAGCCGCTGTAAGTCAGGTCGGGCCTTGCGGCCAGNNCGCAGGGCCCACTCAGCGAANATCGTCCCGCNTGCAAAGGGNGGGATACAAGGAACGATACCGTGCCGTTTGGTGCGCGGCTAACAGGTTGCTAAGTCTATGGGGCAGCTTACTCAGGAAAACCGCCAGGTCGCCATCAGCGACTTTTCATTGGGGNCCGATACCTTTCTCGTCAAGCGACTNTCCGGAAAAGAGAGTGTGTCCGGGTTGTTTGAGTTTNATGTCACTTTGATGTCGGAAAAGCTCGACATCAGAGCTGATGATGTCATGGGNAAGTTGGGNCACGTANCGCTTAAAAGCGAGAATGGGCGGGAGTTTTCCGGACATATTGCCCGTTTTGTGGCCGGAGAGGTTCAGGGAAATAATCTCAGAACCTATGAAATTGTGCTTCGCCCATGGTTTTCGTTTCTTCGCCACACGGTCAACAATCGAATTTTTCAGAACAAAACAACGAAAGATATCGTTTCACAGATNTTCTCCGAGCAGGGGTTGCAGGATTTTGACTTTCGTGCGCAGCCGGGAAGCACCCGTGAATACTGTGTGCAGCGCAACGAAAGTGACCTCCATTTCGTATGCCGGCTGCTGGAAGAAGATGGCATTTCGTATTTTTTCGAACATGCCGGAGGNAAGCATAAACTGATTCTGGTAGATCAGGCCAGCGCCTTTCCTGCCTTGGNCGAGAGCCAACTTGAGTATTCCCCGGGTTCCAATCCGGGCGCTCGAATTCATCGCTGGCAACACCGGTATCAGTACCGNACCGGCCAATGGACATTGAACGACTTTGATTTCAGCACACCGGAAAAATCCCTGCTGAACAACAGCCAGGGGCAGAACGGCTTTGCCCACAATGGTCAGTTTGAGCACTATGAATACCCCGGCTTCTACCACACCGGTGACGCGGAATCTGTGCCGNGGATGCGGATGCAGGCAGAAGANCTCGATCGCAGTGTCGTCTCCGGNTCTTCGGATTNCCCTCAGATGGTTGCCGGCGGNAAGTTCACCTTGGCCAAACACGAGTCGAGNCTGGAGAAAGGTGCTTATATTCTCCTGGAGGTGCACCACGANGTGGTGGAGGACACNCAGACCACCGGGGAAGGCCAGGCNCAGTCTTATACCAATGATTTTATCTGTGTTCCGGCAGACACCGCTATTCGTCCGAAGGTCGTACACCAACGCCCGGTAATGAAGGGGCCGGAAACGGCCTGGGTCGTGGGGCCNGAGGGAGAGGAAATCTANATTGATGAGCTGGGNCGCATCAAGGTCAAATTTCACTGGGACCGTGATGATGANCGCCACGAGAAGAGNTCCTGTTTCCTTCGTGTCGCCCANTCCTGGGCGGGTAATCAGTGGGGNNCCTCGTTTATCCCGCGTATTGGTCAGGAGGTGGTGGTNGANTTCCTCAATGGCGACCCGGANCGACCNCTGGTCACCGGCTCAGTCTACAACTCGAAGAATCGCCCGGTATATACCTCGAAGACCCAAAGCGGGATTAAAACCCGCTCTACNCAAAAGGGTACCTCGGACAATTANAACGAGCTTCGCTTNGAGGATAAGAAAGGGGCGGAGCAGATCCTGCTACATGCCGAAAAAGACTACGACGTCGAGGTCGAAAACAATCAGACACTCACTGTCGACAATGACCGAACGAAAACGGTCCGTAATGATGAAACGAGTCTGATTGAGAACGATCGGACAAAAACCGTCAACAATAATCAGAGCGANACCNTCGGCAAGGATAAGTCGATAGACGTCGGGGAGAATCACCGGGAAACCATTGGCGCCAGTAANCAGNTGGAAGTCAAGAAAGACCACACCGAAACCATCGGGAACAACATGGTGATTTCGGTCAAGAATAACCTGACNGAAAGCGTTGAGGGTGAATACCGGGAGTCGGTGACCAAACAGTATGGTTTGAGCGCCAAGTCCATCAGTCTNCAGGCTGATGATGAAATTACCTTGAAAACCGGTTCGGCCATGATCCAGCTGAAAAGCAACGGTGATATCACGATCAGTGGGGCCAATATCAATGTCAAGGGTTCCGGCAACGTCGTGCTCAAGGGCAGCAAAGTGACCAGCAATTAACCCTTTGTTTTTTGGAGNCGCAGTGTGGCGAGTGAATACGAACAGTTGGCAGATCCGGTGCGGTGCACCGAGGACGCGCCGGCCGATGCGCCACAGTTTTCTGCCCCAGAGGGGGCCTGGTTGGTGGGTACTCTGGCGGGGTTTACGGAGCAGGGGGCGCCCGAGGTAAGCGTCGTTGTCGACGGGCAGCGGTGCAGTCTTGTNACCTTGCCGGCCTTGCCGGTCTCGCGCGCGGATCTTGGTCGTCAGGCCGTGGTCAAGAACGCCACTGGTGAAGTCACTACTCCTTTGCTGATGGGGTTTGTACACACACCGTTNGAACTGACTCTGGAGGCCGGGCAGGGCGATAGATCGGAGCCCCGTTCCCGGCAAGCGCAAGCGATGTCTGTGGAAGTGGATGANGCACCGGCGCGCGACCTGGTAATGGAAGGGCAGGAGAAGCTGGTGTTGCGATGCGGTTCTGCCAGCATCACNTTGACGGAGGCGGGGAAAATCATCCTGCGTGGCCGNCATCTGGTGAGTCGTTCCGAGGGNGTGAATCGCATTCTCGGTGCCTCCATCCAGATGAACTGAGTGCTTCGATCATGTTGCAGCTGAATAACCGCACACCCTTTGAGGCGGAGCTGACGGCCCTTAACGATGAAACCGGCGTNGAGACCTTGTACGTCATTGTCAAAGCGAGCTTTACGGAGGGCTGGATGCTCGCCGATGANCCCGTTCCGGTGTGGCGAGCAGACGAGTATTACGGNGAGCCGCATGAGTCCAGTTTGCGTTACCCCAGTGAAATTCACCTGGGGAAAACCGCTACGGATATCCTGGTGGAAGGTGACGCNTGGGCGCCCGGCGGGCGTCCGGTAAGGCAGTTGCCAGTGACGGTATCGGTGGGGNGGGTGAGCCAGTCNCTCATGGTGTTCGGTGACCGGAGATGGGATCAAGGCCAGATNTCCGTGNCCGACCCGTTTGAGCGAATGCCNCTGACATGGGAGCGGGCNTANGGCGGCTCGGTCGCCGAAGGCGATCGNCGGCGGGTTTACAGCGAACGAAATCCGGTTGGACGATTCGCCAGTGCGCAGTGCACNGATCGCTCAGTGGATGGGGAGCTGATNCCGAATATTGAGCACCCGCAGGCGCTGCTTNGAAACCGGGACGATAGNCCCGAGCCNGTCNGTTTGGGCCCGGTGGCGCCGCACTGGCAACCGCGCACCCGGTTCGTTGGTACCTACGATCAACAGTGGCGTCTTCGCCGCGCGCCCTTTGCGCCGGAGGATTTTTCCCGGCGCTTTTTTAATGTGGCCGCTCCCGGCCTGGTGTACCCGGGCTGGATGCGCGGCGGTGAGCCGTTCGAACTGACCGGCATGCATCCCGATGGGGCATGGACCGGACAGTTACCTGAGGTTCCTCTTTCGGTCAGCGCTCACCACGGGGGGCGTCAGGAGCCTCTGTCGGCCCGATTGGAAACACTCTATTTTCAGCCGTTCAAGCGCACAGTGAGTTTAACCTGGCGGGCCAGTTTGAGTTGTCCGCGCGACGTGCTGAGCGTGGAGTCAGTGACGGTCTCAATGACCCGACAACCCCGGTAAACAAAGGAATTGAATGATGGCACAAACGACCTTTGCCAATGGCCGCGGTATTGCCCATAAGGGCAGTGGCGGCATGAGCACGGTATTTCCCGATGTCTGCAAAACCCCAGTGGGGTCTTCCGTCGTACCGATTCCCTACCCGAATATCGGCCGCTCGTCGGATACCGCAAAGGGCCCCAAATCCGTCACGCTGGACGGTCAGATGCCGATGGTCAAAGGCGCCATTTATAGCAAGAGCGCGGGCGATGAAGCCGGAGTCAAAAAGGGAATTATCAGTGGTAAGCACAAGGCCGAATGCGAGTACATGATGTACTCCTTTGACGTCAAAATTGAGGGTAAAAACGTCTGCCGCATGGGTGATCCCCTCTACCATAACAAGAAAAACATCATGGGGTAGATCAGGGATGACCGCTGCTATTACCGCTTTCCCCAATCCGCTTTCGGGGTTTGAGTCACAGTTTGACGACTGCGTTGAAGAGGTTGCCTTTCTCTGGTTGTTGCGCTCGCGGGCGTTGATTCAACCGCACTACCAAACCTCCGACCTGGCCGAACTCGAAAGCCGTATTGACGCCCAGCTGTTCGCCCTGGCGCAGGCCCCAGAGCGAGCCTGGGCCGCCTGTCAGAGCGCCCTGGCTCATGCGGGGCCAGGTGAGGTGTTTGCGGCGGCCGCCGTGGCGTTTCGTACACTGGAAGTGGGGTGTATTCAGCAAGCGGTAGAAGCGGGGTTACAGGATGGGGCGGGATTCGCCGCGCTGGTGTCGGCGCTGACCTGGCTGCCCGGCCGTTACTGCCACGACTGGGTGCGTAAATTTTTCATCAGTAAGGAGCACATTCACAAGCGTCTGGCACTGGCAACCTGCCGGGCCCGTGGCGAGGACCCCTGCGACTTTCTGACCCGGATCCTGCGCCGGAACGACTGTCGTGCTGACAGTTTGCTGCACGGTGAAGCGTTGCACTGCGTCGGCGTTTTCAAGCGTCGTGACCTCTCACCGTTCCTGGCGGAAGGGCGCGAGGGTGGCGAGCCGGGGGTCACGTTTGAGGCCTGCCGCTCGGCCATTCTGTTGGGCGATCGGTCAGCAGCGAGAATGCTCATGCCGTTTGCCTTGCAGTCGGGCCCCCGGCAGTGCGACGCGTTGATCTTGGCCATGCGTGTGTTGCCGAGTACCGATGCCAAGCAGTGGGTCGCGCAACTATTCGGCCAAACCTCGCCGGACGCGGCCCGACTATCCGTGATCGCCACCGCGGCTCTGGGCGACCCGGAAGCGGTTCCCTGGTTGCTTCGCTGTATGAAGCAATTGTCGCTGGCTCGTGTGGCGGGCGAGGCGTTCTACCAGATCACGGGCGTCGATCTGCAAGCTCATGACCTGCACCATCAGCTCCCCCAACTCAATGACGCTGAAGCACAGGATCACCCGGACACACCGGTACCCCCGATGGATGACGATGAGCACTTGCCCTGGCCCAACACCGAAAAGTTGACCGTATTCTGGGAGACGATCAAGCACCGTTATCCGCCGGGTGAACGGCTCCTGCTGGGTGAGCCGGTCACCGAGGCCAATCTACAGCGGGTTCTGTCGGAGGGCCCCCAACGCCAGCGCGCCGCGGCCGCGTTGGAGTTGGCGTTGCTCGATCCGCAACAGTCCTGGTACTCCATGGAACGAAGGCAGGAATCGCCATGACCCAGAACCGAGTGTTGTATCTGGCCGGCAGCGGCATGATTACCGCCATTGGCGGCTCTACTGAAATGGTGTGGGCCGCCGCTGGCGCACAGATCAGTCGCTACGCTACCAGCAGCTATTTTACCGGAAAGCGCCGGTTGATCGTTCAGGCATTGGTGCCCGACGAAGCCCTGCCGCTCTTGCCGACCTTGTTGGAGCAGTACCCGGAGCTGACGCTGCGAGAGCAACGGATGTTGGCAATGTCGACGGTGGCCGCCGCCCAGGCGCTCCAGCCCGTCTCAGCGGGCTCGCCGATTCCCCTGCTTTATGCCGGTCCCGAGGTATACCCCGGTGTCGCCACCGGGCTGAGCGACGGCTTTCTTCCCGCGCTGTACGAACAATTGGCGCCCGGCGCCATTGACGCCCGGCGCTCCCGCGCGGTCAGTGTCGGCCGTCCGGGAGTCATTGAGGCGATCAAGTTGGCCTTTCACTATGCCTACGACATTGGCCACAGCGCTGTTCTGGTCGGTGGAGCCGACAGCTACCAGTTCAGCCCCTTGCTGGCGATGCTCGACGGGCAGAAGCGCTTGGCGGCTCAGCACCTGCGCCCGCACCCCGGAAGCGACGCCTTTGCACCGGGAGAAGCCGCCGGTTATCTCTGCCTGACGCCGGATCCGGAAAAGGCGCTGATTCAGAATGGCCGCCGCGTCGCCCTGACTGAGCCGGGTTTTGGCTACGAGTCCGGGCACTGGTTCAGTGACAAACCTTACCGGGGCGAGGGCCTGGATCAGGCGTTCAAGCAGGCCCTGGCGGGGCGTCCAACGCAGCGGACCATCAAGAACATCTACAGCAGTGCGAACGGCGAACGTTACTGGGGCAAAGAGTTGGGTGTGGCACTGACCCGCAACCACCACCTGTTCGACGATCCCAAGGTGCATCACCCCGCCGAGTATTACGGTGATATCGGCGCCGCGACAGGCGCCGTACTGGTGGCTCTCGCGGGCCAGACAGCGCTCAGTCTGCCGGGAGACGATACCCACCTCATCTATGGCTCCGCCGACCAGAGCTATCGGGGAGCGATCTGCTTACAGGCTGAAGGAGTGGCTGCATGACGCAAGTCGGCGAAGGTGTTGCGGTCGGTGGCGGCCGGGACCCCGACATCGATGACCTCGATGATAACCACTGGCTGGAACTGGAGTACCGCTTTCAGAGCGGGCGTGCCGTGTATGGCTATTTCCGGGCGACCGACAGCGACGGTATGGTCTGGGTGGGACGACTCAACGACCAGGGCCAGGTGTGTCTGGCCGGACTGCCGCCAGGCAATGTACGCGTAACGTTATTACCCGAACCCGATCTGGACGCGCGCATCGAAGCGACCCGAGCGTCGATCAAGGAAGTCCTTGACCAGATCATCGAAGATCAACGCCTGGAAGCCGAAGCCTACGAGCGTGAACTCGAACAGATGGGCGGCCCGCAGCGCGTTTTTGAACACATTCAGGCCGTGGGGCGTGGTGCGTGGAATGGCGCTGTGGGGTTCGTTGAGTTTGTGGGAAAAACGGCCTACAAAGTCGCGGAATTCTCCTATTACCTCAGTCCGGCCAACCTCCTGGGCGATACGCTAAGGGCCAGCTATCAAAGCTATCAGGACGGCGAGCTGACCTGGTCGGAATGGTATGACAGCGTCAACCAGAACCTGCAGGACGAACAAAAGAAAGACCTCGCCCGCCTGTTCGGCGTGGAGCCGGACGATATCTGCGAGGAGCGCCTGCGGGAATTGATGGGGCTGATCGCCGAGGCCTACGACATCGCCGCCTTTATCGCCGACGATGCACCCACCAGGGAAATGTTGCTGGAATTTGCCCAGGCGATGGCGGACAATCAATCCAGCGTTGAGTGGGCCGAGTTTGCCGGCGCCGGCGTATTTGAAATCGTCCTGGCGGCCCTGCTGGCCATCTTCACCGCCGGCGCAGGCAACGCCGCCCAGGCCGCCTCACAGCTCCGCCACGCCAGCCGGCTGCGCGGCCTGGGCCACCTGTTTCGCAATCTGGCCCGACAGCTGCGTCGAAAGAAGCTCCGGAAAGAATTCGACGCGCCGGTTGATCAGAAAACCAGCCTTTCTACCGACCAGCCCCAAGCGCCTCAACTGACAGCCAGGGCCGAGCTGCCCTACGAACCGCATTCCGATGTCAAGGCGCCCAAAACTGGTGACCGAGTACATAAGCGCTATCACCGTGACGGAAACCCGGACGATCCCTATACTCTTCAGGCTGATGGGAAGCCGATGGGTGCGGAAACCGGCCCTATGCCGAACCACTTGACCGGGCTTGAGGCTCCCCCTGCAGGTCATGATGATTTGGTCGCTCAGGGCTGGCCAAACTTGAACTATGATGGCTACGAAACCTACGATACCTTTGTGGATGCGAAACCAGTCGATATACCCGAAGGTACTAAGATTTATCGTATAGTCGATGAAAAGAACAACGATGCAGGTGGCTTTTGGGCTTATGATCTTCCAGCCAATAAGACTGAATGGCGCAGAGGCTACGCTGTAAAAGATGATTGGAATGATAATGGGTACTATGTCGAGCATTTTGTGGGAGAAGGTGGACTGAAAGCTTGGGAAGGGCCGGCTGCAGGTCAGCCCTACGAAGAATTTTCGGGAAACGAGTTCTATCTCCAAGGTGGTAGCACACAATTGTTCGTTTCCCCGAACAGTATCGAAGCGTCATCGCCAAACCTTACCAACTGGCCGGAGCCATAGCTATGGATAAAGAGATGAAACGTGAGTTGCTGGCGAGAAAGTTCTCAAGTGTTGATTACATGCTTGAAATGTCTGAGTGGCATCAGCGAGCGATTGACAGTTTAAAGGAAGCGTTGAGTGCGTTCTTCGAGCGTTCTTCTGAACATGGAGACTGGCATCAGTGGCCGCCGTCGGATTGGCCAGAAACTTGGCGAGATCGGGTACTCAAAAATTTGTTGGGGACGCAAGAGAGTATTGATCGAGGTATAGAGAACTACAGAAAAGGTCAAGTCTCCACGATTAGAAGCGTCTCTGGAAGTTTGCACGGGATTTTTCGGAATCTTGACAACTTTAGTTGGGGGTGGTGGGAGCGCATACCCAGTCACCACAGAGACGAGTTCACTAAAAATCTTGTTAAGGCAAAAAAGTGCGCTTCGAATATCATGCGGCAACTGATGGGAGCATGGAAAACCAAAGATTCAATTCTTACTCCGGAAATCACTGGCCCTATTGATGAGGAGGATCTAAAGCGATACTTGAAGCCTGGAGAGAGCGCCTATTAGCTATTTTCCCTGGTGTGGCTGGTATGCCATATTGGTAGGCTGGTGTTGATTGGAAAATGTCAATTCACGCTTTGATGGATTGGTCGGTAGTTTACGATGGATGATAATTTAAAAAGGACATTACTGAGAAGAAAATTTTCTAGCATTGAGTACATGCAAGAAATGTCTGTATGGCATAGAAGAGCGATTGAAGTTCTGGAGAATTCATTGGACGCATTTTTCGAGAGATCGTCTGAGCAAGGTGACTGGCATCAATGGCCCGCTTCAGATTGGCCAGAGACTTGGCGGGATAGAGTCCTAAGAAACTTGGTAGGTACGCAAAAGGGAATTGATGAAGCTATTCAAAAGGCGATCGAAGGTGATAACGGCTACATGGAAGGTGTAGCTAGTGAGGTTCACAGTATTTTCAGGAATCTCGATAATTTTAGTTGGGGCTGGTGGGGCCGAGTCTCTGACCACTACCGAGAGGACTTCCAATCCAGCTTGGTAAAAGCAAAAAAACGGGCGACCAATATTATGGATACTTTGTCTGAATACTGGCGAGACGATGAAATCCTTAATGAGCGAATCACAGGGCCAATCGATGAGGAGGATTTGAAGCGATACCTGAAGCCTGGGGAGTCAATATACTAATAGGCTATAGTGCCTTTTATTCGCTATTAATGTTTAGTCTGGTGCGGTCAGTTTCCTGGGTGCGTCGCTGGACTTCTGCCAGCCTGAACGATTGTGAATTGACCAATTCCCGTGACCCGCTCTGTTTCAAGTGGCTGCGCTTCCCTGTAGCAGCCACTTTAACCCATCACTTGATCACCGCCGCTCGGCGCGTCCATTCTCATTTCGGCTCTGGCGAGCTCGCTCACTGATAGATGAGCGGTTGCGGGCCGCATCCACCCGATCCCGGGTGCTGCGTTGAAAGTTCTGCTGGCTCCGTTCTGGTTGCCGAAGGTTGCGGGCGTTGGCTCGTTCCTCCCGGGAGGGGCGCTCGGTGCGAGTGGTGCGGGTACGCTCTTCGCGGGCTTGACGCTGCACCTGTGCACGGTCGCGGTTTGGCTCATTGGCGCGCAGGCGCTCGCCAGAACGCTGTTCCATCCGGTTCGGAGTTTCCCGACGGGTCTGGTAGGTATCGCTGCGGTCAAGCCGGGGTTGTTGCCGATCATTTCGAGCCTGAGCGTCCCGCGAACGACGGGGTTCACTCCGGGCGCTGCTGCGGGGGTTCTGCAGGCGCTGTTCGATGCGCTCTACACGCTGGGCGCGTTCCACTCGTGTCCCGGAATGGCGTGCGGTGCGCGACGGGGCGGCATACCGTTGACGCACCGTGCTGCGACGGTACTCGACGCCGCGGCGATGGCTCGGGTTGTGTTTCCAGCGGCGCGCTTCTTTATAGCGAACCACACTGCGGCCGGAGTGGAAGCGGTGATGGTTGTGCAGGTCAATGTCAATCACCACGGTGTGCCGGTTGTGCCAGTGAAAGCTGCTGAAATAGAAGCTGCGGTGGTCAATCCGGGTGCCGAAGCTCCAGAAGATACCCGCATTCCAGTAGCCCCGACTGGGGCGATGCCAGCGGTGGGGCGGGTGGTGGTGCCAGCGCCAGGGGCCGTACACCACCCGGGTGTCGTAATAAGGAATGTAGATGACCTCGGATACCCGGGGTTCGACAATGATGGTTTTCTGCTCTATGACCACCTCCTGATGTTCGGTGGTGCGCAGTGTGCCCGCCTCGTAGGCCCGTTGGCGCAGGTCCTGCACGCTGGCGAGGACCTCGCCCTCGTCCCACAGAAAGGCCTCGCCGAGATCCTGGGTCCATTCCAGATCATCCGCCATGCGTTCGAGAATGTCGGGAAAGGCCACCAGGGCGGTCACACTCGGATCCCAGCCTTCGCGCTCGGCGGCGGACACCGCGGCGGCGCCTTCCATATTGCGGTGGCGCTGAGCCCACCGGTTCGCCTGTACCACTTCAAGGGGATAAGTGCTGGCGATGAGGATGTGGGACAGCACGGTGTCCGGGTAGAGGGCGACGGGGGCCAGCATCTGATTCAGTTCGGCCTGACTGTAGTCGTCGTCGGCCCAGGCGCCCAGGCTGAGCACAAGCAGCAGGGCGGCGGTGGCCAGGGTAGTCCAGGATGTCTTCATGGGGTGTCCTCCCAGAGGTTTCGCTCGTATATAGAGCATTGCCTCTGTTATACCGCCGGGCGGCTTAACCGAAACTGAATATCCGGTATGGCCTAGGCCGACGGCCTGTCAGGCATTGTTGCACCGGCCCGTTGGCCGGTCAAACGCCATGCGGGCTTTGCCGCCAGAAGACGGATGCGCTTTATGAGCGAGACTATGGCGCTGGTTGAGTATTTTTCTTGGAAGCGAGCTGGTTGATTGGTGTACAATTCGCGTCCAATTTTAACCCCGGCGGGCTGTTGCCTGGCCTGTCGCCCTGCTCAGGATGTGTTCATGTTTGACAAAACTCAGACGATTGCCGATTTTGACCCCGAAATCTGGGATTCCATCCAGAAGGAAAGCCGTCGCCAGGAGGAGCATATCGAGCTGATTGCCTCGGAAAACTACACCAGTCCGCTGGTGATGGCAGCCCAGGGCACCAAGCTGACCAACAAATACGCTGAGGGCTATCCCGGCAAACGCTACTACGGTGGCTGCGAGTACGTTGACCAGAGTGAACAGCTGGCGATCGAGCGCGCCAAGGAGCTGTTCGGTGCCGATTACGCCAACGTTCAACCGCACTCCGGCTCCCAGGCGAACTCCGCCGTTTATGCCGCCCTGTGCAAGCCCGGCGACACCGTTCTGGGTATGAGCCTGGACGCCGGTGGCCACCTGACCCACGGTGCCAAGCCGAACTTCTCCGGCAAGATCTACAATGCGGTGCAGTACGGTCTGAACCCGGAGACTGGCGAGCTGGACTACGAAGAAATTGCTCGCCTGGCCCGCGAGCACAAGCCGCGCATGATCGTGGCGGGTTTCTCGGCTTACTCCCAGGTCGTGGATTGGCAGAAGTTCCGGGATATCGCCGACGAAGTGGGCGCTTACTTACTGGTTGATATGGCCCACGTGGCGGGTCTGGTAGCCGCGGGCGTATATCCCAACCCGGTGCAGATCGCCGACGTGACCACCTCCACCACCCACAAAACCCTGCGCGGCCCCCGTGGTGGGATCATCCTGGCCAAGGCCAATGAAGAGATCGAGAAAAAGCTCAACTCCGCCGTATTCCCCGGTGGTCAGGGCGGCCCGCTGATGCACGTGATCGCCGCCAAGGCCATCAGCTTCAAGGAGGCGATGAGCCCCGCCTATAAAGAGTACCAGCAGCAAGTGGTCAAAAATGCCAAGGCCATGGCGGCGACCTTTCTTGAGCGCGGTATCAAGATTGTCTCCGGCGGCACCGAAAACCACCTGATGCTGGTGGACCTGATCGGTAAAGAGTACACCGGTAAGGACGCGGACGAAGCGCTGGGTCGGGCCAACATCACCGTGAACAAGAATGCGGTACCGAACGACCCGCGCTCGCCGTTCATCACCTCAGGCCTCCGGGTCGGTACGCCGGCGATCACCACCCGCGGCTTCCGCGAGGAAGAGTGCAAGCAGTTGGCGGGCTGGATGTGCGATATTCTGGACGGCCTGGAAGCCGGCAATGCCGACGCCGTGATCGAAGAGGTGAAAGGCAAGGTATTGGACGTATGCGGCAAGTTCCCGGTTTACGGTAATTGATAAGCGGGAGAGCTGCTTTACGGCGGATGCGCTTCGCTTATCCGCCCTACGCAACCTCCGAGCCATCCGTAGGGCGGGTAAGCCGAAGGCGCACCCGCCGTTAACGCCTCATGCTGTGCAAAAAGTATGCAACTTGGCTTGCAACCCCACGGTAAACTCCCTAGAATACCCGCCCCTAACCGGCCCGGGCCTTTTGCCCGGGTCACTCCTTGCTTCACTCAGGCCCTTTTGGTCCGGGGAAGCTTTAACCCGTAAGGAGCTACAATGCGTCATTACGAAATCGTCTTTATGGTCCATCCCGACCAGAGCGAGCAAGTGCCCGGCATGATCGAGCGCTATACTGCCAGCGTCAAAAACAGCGGTGGCCAGGTTCACCGTCTGGAAGACTGGGGTCGCCGTCAAATGGCTTACTCCATCAACAAAATCCACAAGGCTCACTATGTACTCATGAACGTTGAGTGCACCGAGGAAGCCCTGGAAGAGTTGACCACCAACTTCCGCTACAACGATGCCGTCCTGCGTAACCTCGTGATTCGCGAAGACGAAGCCATCACCGAAGAGTCTCCGATCCTCAAGGCTGATAAAGATGCCCGCGAGCGCACTGCAAAGCAGGGCAGCCGCCCGCCGCGCCGTGAAGAGGGCAATGACAACTCCGACGACAACAGCTCGGACGAAGAGTCAGAAGCCGAAACCGAAAAGCAGGGGGAATAAGAGATGGCACGTTTTTTCCGTCGTCGTAAGTTTTGCCGTTTCACCGCCGAAGGCGTGAAGCGTATTGATTACAAGGATCTGGAAACGCTGAAGGCGTACATCACCGAAACCGGTAAGATTGTACCCAGCCGTATCACCGGAACCAAAGCCAAGTATCAGCGCCAGCTGTCCTCAGCGATCAAGCGCGCCCGCTACCTGGCCCTGATTCCGTACACCGACAGCCACGAGTAAGTCGAGGCCGTCAACCGGTTGAAGGAGTGCAGCATTGCGAGCGCTGGCTGAATTTATTTTGCGCGGTCGCTTGCAAGCCACAGCGGTGGCCCTGATTGGTAATTGGGTGCCCCTGCTGACCCCCGCCACCGTGGCTCTGGTCACCTTGCGCGTGGGGAGAAACAACGGTCTGCTGATTCTGTTATGGGGCGTACTACCGTCACTGCTCCTGCTCGGTTTCAGTCAGATTGCCCCGGCGGTCGCTACGGCGGTGGTCGGGGGTGTGCTACTGACTTACGGCGCCGCGCTGTTTTTACGGCGCGGCAGCGGGTGGGCCACTTGCCTGATGGGCATAGTGGCCGTAGCGACCCTGATGGCGGTCTTGCTGGGCGCTCTGGCCCCAGACGCCGTGCAGGCTGCGCTGCAGAGCTGGAATCAGCTGCTCGAAGAGCTGGCCAGTTCGGTAGACGCGTCAGTGTCGTCCTACAGTGCAACCTTTGTGCTGGGAATGCTGGCCTACGGGATGGCCTTTCCAGCCGCGCTCGGCCTGATGCTCGGGCGTTGGTGGCACTCGCTGGTGGACAACCCCGGTGGGTTCGGGGCGGAGTTTCAGGCTCTGAAACTTCACCCGATACAGGCCGTGACCAGTATGGCCGCCGCCGTGTATTGCCTGTTCCAGGGGTTGGATTACGCACTGTGGTCAGCGTTGTTTCTGCTGCCTTTGGTGCTGCAGGGGGTGGCAATGGTGCACCGCCTGGTAGCCATCAAGGGGCTTGGGGTTCAGTGGCTGTTTGTGTTTTACGCGGTATTGATACTGCTGGAACCTGCGACACAGCTGTTGGCCGTGTTGGCATTTCTGGATACTTGGCTGAATTTTCGCGAGCGGGCAACACCCCGGGCCTGAGGCCCCGCCCGATCGCCGGATCATACAACTTAGAGGGTAAACGAGATGGACGTTATTCTGCTGGAAAAAGTAGGCAAGCTCGGTGGCATTGGCGACCAGGTTGCTGTTAAAGCCGGCTTCGGCCGCAACTTCCTGCTGCCGCAGGGCAAAGCCATTCCGGCCACCGCCGAGAATGTGGCTGAGTTTGAAGCGCGTCGCGCTGAACTGGAAGCCGCTGCTGCCGCCAAGCTGAGCGAAGCCGAAGCGCGCGCCGCCAAGCTGGCGGAAGTCAGCGTTACCATCGGCGCCAACGCGGGCGACGAAGGCAAGCTGTTCGGTTCTATCGGTACTCGCGATATCGCCGATGCCATTACTGCGGCTGGCGTTGAAGTCACCAAGGCTGAAGTCAAACTGCCGGAAGGTGCGCTGCGCGAAATCGGTGAGTACGAGATCGACGTGCAAGTGCATGCTGAAGTCATTCAGGCGGTCAAAGTCAGCGTAGTGGCCGAGTAACGGGCACTACCCTGGGCCGGTCTGATTCCATGGCCGGCGGTGACAAGTCTGACGAAATCGGGCACTATCGACCCCTCGGGGACTGATCGGTAGTGCCCGTTTTTTTGTCCGAGAATTACCTGTACTGAGAGCCCATGTCTGATCTACCCTTGGATCTGCCCTCGGAGGAAGAGACCTCCCCGGCGAAAATGCCCCCGCCGCACTCGGTAGAAGCCGAGCAGGCGGTATTGGGTGGTTTGATGCTGGACAATATGCGCCTGGAAGCGGTGCGCGAAGTGCTGTCCGAACGGGACTTTTACCGGGATGACCACCGCCAGATCTTCCTGCGCATGTGCGAGCTGGCCGAAGAAGACCAGCCACTGGATGTCATTACCCTGTCGGAAGAGCTGCACCGGCACGAGGAGCTGGAGCGGGTCGGCGGACTGGGATATCTGACAGAATTGGCGGCCAATACCCCCAGTGCGGCCAATATCCTCGCCTACGCCAATATCGTGCGCGAGCGCTCGACGCTGCGCCAGCTCATCNGTGTCGCCCAGGAGATCAGCAAGTCCGGTTACAACCCTCTGGGGCTCGACGCCGACGACCTGCTGCAGATCGCCGAAAAGCGGGTGGCGGAAATTGCCGAGGATCGCCCCAAAGAAGGCNGGCTGACCGACCTGAACGCGCTGCTCAAGGATACCGTACAGCGCATTGACGAACTGTTCCGTTCGGGCAGTGATCTGACCGGGGTCAGCTCCGGCCTGGAGGATCTGGATCAGCGCACGTCCGGCTGGCAGCCCGGCGAACTGGTGATTCTGGCCGCCCGACCCTCCATGGGTAAAACCGCCCTGGCGCTGAATTTTGTCGANTCCTCCATTTTTACCCAGACGCGCCCGACNCTGGTGTTCAGTATGGANATGCCCTCGGCGGCACTGGTGATGCGGATGATGTCCTCCATCGGGCGGATTGATCAGGGCAAGATCCGCAACGGTAAGNTGACCGAGGAGGATTGGCCCAAGCTGTCCGCCGCGGTCAGTAAGATGAAAGACAAGCCATTGTTCATCGACGATACCCCGGGNCTNTCGCCCACCGAAATGCGTGCCCGGGTGCGNCGCATTGCCCGCGAGCACGGCAATCCGGCGATGATCATGGTGGACTACCTGCANNTGATGCAGCTCTCCGGTCCGAGCGAAGGGCGGACCCAGGAGATTTCNGAAATCTCCCGCTCGCTCAAGGCCATGGCCAAGGAATTCGACTGCCCGGTCATTGCGCTGTCCCAGTTGAACCGGGGGGTGGAGCAGCGNCCCAACAAGCGGCCCATGAACTCGGATCTGCGTGANTCCGGTGCCATCGAGCAGGATGCCGATGTGATTCTCTTCATTTACCGGGATGANTANTACAANGAGGACAGCCCGGACAAGGGGATTGCCGAGCTGATTCTTGGCAAGCAGCGTAACGGTGAAATCGGCACCTGTCGGGCGGCGTTTATTGGCAAGTTCACCCGCTTCGAAAACCTGGCGCCGGAATATATGCANCAAGGGGAATATTGATGCATAGGGTGACGCTTTTGCCNNTGAAAGCATGAATCAGGCGCCANGNTGCACAAAGATTGTACATCCCGAAACGACCGTGTATTATCCCGCCCCCAAGTTTGGGTAATTAGGTAACGCTGTGCNTGGCACGGCGTTAGGGTCCGCACCGCGTTGTCGCCTGAAACGAGCCAGCCATGCAGGTATTTCATCAGATTCACTCGCTGCGCACCGCTTTGGCTGAGGAACGTCGCCAGGGCAAGCGTATTGGGTTTGTGCCCACCATGGGCAACCTGCATCAGGCACATCTTGCTCTGGTGCAGCAGGCTCAGGCCAGCTGTGACTGTGTCGTTACCAGTATTTTCGTCAACCCGCTGCAGTTCGGGCTGAACGAAGACTGGGACAAGTACCCCCGGACACTGGCGGCCGACACGGCCAAACTGGAAGCCATCGGCTGCGACTTCCTGTTCTGCCCCGACGAAACCGAGATTTACCCCAACGGCATGGCCGAACAGACCCGGGTCGTCGTGCCCACCATGACCGACGTGCTCTGTGGTGCCAGTCGCCCGGGCCATTTTGAAGGCGTGACGACGGTTGTCACCAAACTGTTCAACATCGTTCAGCCGGATGAGGCGGTGTTCGGTGCCAAAGACTTCCAGCAATTGGCCGTGATCCGCCGGATGGTGGAAGACTTGTGCATGCCGGTCAGGATCAGCGCCGGAGACATTGTGCGCGAAGCCGACGGCCTCGCGCTCAGCTCCCGAAATGGCTTTATTGGTGAGGATGAGCGCCCGCGGGTGTCTCAGTTGTATCGGAGCCTGTGTTGGGTGCGCGAGCAGATTCAGTCCGGTCGGCGCGACTATCTCGTGCTGGCGGAAGAAGCGAAGGAACAGATTGAAAACGCGGGTTTCCGACCCGACTATGTCAGTGTGTGCAACAGTCATACGCTCGACCCGGCGGCCCACGATGACGCCGAAATCACGATTCTCGGCGCGATGTACACTCGGGGTGCGCGCCTGATTGACAATGTATCCCTTGTGCTGGACGCTTGACGTCAGCACCAAACACGGGAGAAGCCTATGCTTTCTACTCTGCTGAAAGGCAAATTGCACATGGCGGCGGTCACCCAGGCCGAGCTCTGGTACGACGGCTCATGCGCCATTGATAGCGATCTGGTGGCGCTGGCTGGGCTGCGCGAGTTTGAACAGATTGATATCTACAACGTCAACAATGGCGAGCGGTTCACCACCTACGTGATCCTGGCGGAAGCCGGATCGGGAACCATCTCCATGAACGGCGCCGCGGCCCGCAAAGTGCAGGTCGGCGACCGGGTCATCATCGCCAGTTACGGGCAGTACAGCGAAGCCGAGCTGCTCAATCACAAGCCTCGCCTGGTGTATCTCGATGAGAACAACCGGGTAGAGCGCACGACCAATACCATTCCGACCCAGGTCGCCTGACCCGGGTTGCCCCACACCCGCCTCCAATCCGGCGGGTGTGGCTCTCCTTCCTCTCCGGCGCTTTCGAGCTCCTTTGATCGACATCATCCGCTTAACGATTATTTACGGCTTGGCCGCTTTGGACAACGTTGTCTGTGGCCAATTTCAGAAACTGCTGTTAAGCTTGAGTTTGCGGCTCCGAGCCCGGATCTTGAACACTAGCGTCAACCACGAATTGCAATAACAACTGTCAGCGAGGCTTCTCATGTCCGAACACCACATCCACCCGGTTCCCGATTCCTTCAAAGCGCATGCGGCCATTGATGCGGAGCGCTATCGGGCGATGTACCAGCGCTCAGTAGAGGACCCGGATGGGTTCTGGGCGGAGCAGGCCGACGCCTTTCTGACCTGGGACAAAAAGTGGGACAAGGTGTGTGAGAGCGATCTGCGCAAAGGGGAAGTCGCCTGGTTCAAGGGCGGCAAGCTCAATGTCAGCGTAAACTGCGTCGATCGCCATCTGGAGCAGCGGGCGGATCAGGTCGCCATCATCTGGGAGGGGGATGACCCCTCGGAAGACCAGATGATCACTTACCGGGAATTGCACACCGAAGTCAGCCGGCTGGGCAATCTGTTGCGTGAGCGCGGCGTCAAGAAAGGCGATCGAGTGTGCATTTATATGCCGATGATTCCCGAGGCCACCTACGCCATGCTCGCCTGTGCCCGTCTGGGCGCCATCCACTCGGTGGTGTTTGGTGGCTTCTCCCCTGATGCACTGAAAGACCGGATTCTGGATGCGGATTGCCAGGTGCTGATCACCGCCGATGAGGGGGTTCGCGGTGGCAAACACATCCCGCTGAAAAACAATGCGGACAAGGCGATGAACGCCTGCCCGGGTGTGCATACTTGCCTGGTGGTCAAGCGTACCGGTGCCGATGTCGGCTGGAAGGAAGGTCGGGATATCTGGTACGAACAGGAAGTGGAGCGCCAATCCGATCACTGTGAGCCGGAGAGCATGGATGCCGAAGACCCCCTATTCATTCTGTATACCTCGGGCTCTACCGGCAAACCCAAGGGGGTGCTGCACACCTCCGGTGGCTATCTGCTGCAGTCGGCCATGACCCATAAATATGTATTTGACCACCAGGAAGGTGACGTTTACTGGTGTACGGCGGATGTGGGCTGGGTCACTGGCCACAGCTACATCGTATACGGCCCCCTGGCGAACGGTGCAACCACGCTGATGTTTGAAGGGGTGCCCACCTACCCGGATGCCTCCCGCTGTTGGCAGGTGGTCGACAAGCATATGGTCAACACCTTTTACACCGCGCCCACGGCCATTCGGGCTCTGATGGGGGCGGGCGATAAGTGGGTCACCCAGACCTCCCGTCAGTCCCTGAAGCTGTTGGGAACCGTGGGGGAGCCAATCAATCCCGAGGCGTGGGAGTGGTATTACCGGGTGGTGGGCGAGAGCCGCTGCCCGATCATGGATACCTGGTGGCAGACCGAAACCGGTGCCCATATGCTGACCCCGCTGCCCGGTGCCACCGACCTGAAACCCGGTTCCGCCACTTTGCCCTTCTTCGGGGTGCAGCCGGTGCTGCTGGACAATGAGGGCCATGAAATAGAGGGCGCCGGTTCCGGTAACCTGGCGATCAAGGCGCCCTGGCCAAGCCAGATTCGCACGGTGTATGGCGATCATCAGCGCTGTATCGATACCTATTACAGTGCCTACCCCGGTTACTACTTTACCGGCGACGGTGCCCGTCGGGATGAGGATGGTTATTATTGGATTACCGGCCGGGTGGATGACGTGCTCAACGTCTCCGGCCACCGGATGGGGACCGCGGAAGTGGAGAGTGCGCTGGTGCTGCACCCGAAAGTCTCCGAGGCCGCAGTTGTTGGCTATCCCCACGACATCAAGGGCCAGGGCATCTATGCGTATGTCACCCTGATGGGCGGTGAAGAGCCGAGCGATGCGCTGCGTAAGGAGCTGATTGACCTGTGCGTACAGGAAATCGGCGCCATTGCCAAACCGGATATTATTCAGTGGGCGCCCGGCCTGCCGAAAACCCGCTCGGGTAAAATCATGCGCCGCATCCTGCGCAAAATTGCCGCCAACGAGCTCGATAATCTCGGGGATACCTCAACGTTGGCGGACCCGGCCGTGGTGGATGATCTGATCGATAACCGGGCCAATCAATAAAACCAATTGTGGGAGAGTAGAGACCAATGAATCAGCTTTGGAAGCAACGTTTCGGCATGGGGGTACTGGCCACCGCGTTGGCGGCGGCCGCACTGAATGCCGGGGCCGGTGAGTCACCCCGGCTCGAACAGCAGTGGGAAACCGAGGGGCTCCGCACTCCGGAGTCTGTGCTTTACCATGAGGTTGATGGCGAAGCCTATCTGCTGGTGGCCGAAATCGAAGGCGAAGGCAATCAGGCCGACGGTAAAGGGGGGATTGCCAAGCTATCCCTGGACGGCGAAATTATTGATCAGGACTGGGCCCGCGGTATGAGCGCCCCGAAAGGCATGGGCGTTCTGCGCAACACTCTCTATGTCGCCGACCTGACCGAGGTTTTGGCGGTGAGCCTGAAAACCGGGCAGATCATGTCCCGGATTCCGGTGGCGGACTCGGTGTTCCTGAACGATGTCGCCATTGATGATGGGGGAACCGTCTATGTCTCCGATACCCGCACGGGCAAGGTCCACCGCATTCTAAGTGACGGTGCTGAGCTGTTTCTGGAGGGCCTGAAAGATCCGAACGGTCTTTACATCGACGGCGACGATATCTATATCGGGGCTGGAAACCGGTTGCTGAGAGCGAATCCCGAAGGCGATCTGGAAACCGTGGCCGAAGGCTTTGAGTCCGGCATTGATGGCGTTGAGAAAATCGGTTCCAACGAGTTCCTGGTGACCTGCTGGGTCGGGCTGGTGTATCACGTCCGTGATGGCCAGGTGACCCGCCTGATGGATACCCGTGATCCGCGCATGAATACCGCCGACCTGGGGTGGAATCCGGATGATGGGGTCACCTATATTCCCACATTCTTTACCGACTCGGTCATTGCCTACCGTTGGCGCTGATGACGACTCCACTGATCGACAGCCACTGTCACCTGGATTTTGAGGCTTTTGATCGGGACCGGGAGGCACTCTGGTCCCGGTGTCGATCCGGGGGAATTCATCAGCTGATTATTCCGGGGACGGATCCGGAGCAGTGGGGGCGAGCCCGGGCGCTTTGTGACGCACCGCACTCCGATTGGTACTTCGCCGCCGGTATGCATCCCTGGTGGCAGAGCCGGGCCGTTGAAGGCTGGGAGGCGGTGTGCCGGGATTTCCTGGCTCACCCCCGCTGCGTGGCGGTGGGGGAGTGTGGTCTGGACAAGCATATCGATACGCCCATGGACGAGCAGGAGTCCCTGCTGGACATCCATCTTGAGCTGGCCCGGAGCTGTGACAAACCGCTCATTCTTCACTGCGTCAAAGCCCACAATGAACTGATCCGGCGGCTCAAGCGCCACCGCTTTCCTCGGGGTGGTGTGGTTCATGCCTTCAGCGGTAGTGCCGACATGGCGCAAACCTATTGGCAGATGGGATTTCGGCTCGGCGTGGGAGGTGTCATCACCTATGAGCGCGCCCGCAAAACCCGGGACGCCGTCAGCCGGGTGCCGTTTGAGGCACTGTTACTGGAAACCGATGCACCGGACATGCCGTTGTCGGGCCGGCAGGGCGAGCGCAACAGTCCGGAGTTCTTACCGTTGATTGCCCAGGCGCTCGCCGATTTGAGGGGTTGCTCTGAGGAGCAGGTGGCCCGTCAGACCACCGACAATACCCGGCAGCTCTTCGGTATCTGAATGGCGGTTCAATTTGATGCGAAAGCGTCGGCTCAACAGCCTCGGTCCTGAAGATAGCGTTCCACGGCCTGACTGGCNGCGGCGAACCCGAAACTGCCCGTGACCATAACCGCCGAGCCCAGTCCACCGCCACAGTCGAGTTTGACTCCGCTGTCCGGGTCCCGGTTGCCTTTATCGCCCACGCACACGCTGCCGTCCAACTGAGGGAAGTGCATCTGCTCATTGGAATAAATGGCGTCCACCCGAAAGCGTCGCTTGGCGTCTTTGCGAAATCCGTAATGTCGAAAGAGCAGATTGCGTACCTTGCGCAGCATGGGGTCGTAAGCGGTTTGTGCCAGGTCGGAACAGACAATCTGCTTCGGGTCCCGCTTCCCACCCGAAGAGCCCACGGTGATCAGGCGGCCCTTGAGGCGACTGATGTAGGCCACCAGGTGTGCTTTGATGTGGGCGGAGTCGATGGCATCAATCACAACGTCGTGGTCCCGATTGATCAGTTGTTCAATATTGTCACTGGTCAGAAAGGTTTCCTCNCTGTGAACCGTCATCTCCGGGTTGATGGCCTTGAGGCGATCGCTCACCACCTGATTCTTGGACGCGCCGATATAGCCCTCCAAAGCGTGCAGTTGCCGGTTGGTGTTGGTCACGCACACGCCATCGAGCTCGATCAGGGTCAGGGTCCCGACGCCGGTACGCGCCANGGCCTCCGCCGCCCAACTGCCTACGCCACCCAGCCCAACTACGGCAAAGTGAGCGCCTGCCAGGTGCTCCAGGGCCGGTTCGCCATAAAGCCGCGCCAGGGNGCCAAAGCGTTGCCGGTAAGCGGGCGTCAGAGTCATGCAGTGCTCCTCAAGTGCAGGGGTAGGCTGGATAATGTGCCATTGTAAA
Source organism: Marinimicrobium sp. (assembly GCF_002695945.1). Lineage (NCBI taxonomy): Bacteria > Pseudomonadati > Pseudomonadota > Gammaproteobacteria > Cellvibrionales > Cellvibrionaceae > Marinimicrobium > Marinimicrobium sp. The sequence goes on from NZ_NZQP01000039.1 coordinate 66,464, forward strand.
AGATTTGAGCACTTTGGCCTAAATAAAGCCGTGTTAAACCTTGAGATATCTCCAAAGCTGTGCAACTATTAGTCCGCTGGAATCTAATATAAGCCTTAAGCAGGGTCCGTTGTCCGTCGTTTGATAAAGGACGCGATNGATGCAAAAAGGCGATCAGCCAAATTATAAAGTGAGAGAGGATAGGGAGAAATGAACCATTCAAACGACGTTCTTCCAGTCGGGTTTCCTGCTGTCTATAGCCAGTCGGACTCGATTGCCCCGCGTTTCATACCTGCGTTAGCAAATCCTTTGTAACGATATCTGTGTTAAGTCAAGTGCCAGCGTTGGTACGGGCTTTTCGTTTTCACTTTGGTGATTTCCCCGAAGGGAGTTGCTGTGGCTGTACGTTAGAGTCGCATCTGGTTTGTGCATCCTTGCAGGCCAGCGTGTTCCAGTAGTGAGAGTCAAAGACATTAGTCTACATAATAAACCAGGAGGCACCATGTCCCTATTTAACTACAAGTTTGGTAAGCAATTCTTGGCCAACACATCCATGACCGCTCTGGCACTGGCTGTTGCCGGCGCCGCCCAGGCCCAGGCGCCTGCGGATGAGCCGGTACTGGAAGAAGTGGTGGTGACCGGTTTCCGCCAGAGTCTGGCTCAGGCNNTGGATGTGAAACGTGANANTGTTGGTNCTGTCGATGCCATTNTGGCCGAAGACATCGCNGACTTCCCGGACCAGAACCTGGCCGAATCNNTGCANCGTATCCCCGGTATTGCCATNACCCGTGACTCCGGCGAAGGCCGCGAGATTTCCGTGCGAGGCCTGTCCGGTGAGTTTACCCGTATCCGTATCAACGGTATGGAAGCGATTGCCGCAACCGGCGGTGAAGGTGGTCCTAACCGCAGCCGTAGCTTTGACTTCAACGTCTTTGCCTCTGAGCTGTTCAACTCCATCGTCGTGCGCAAAACGGCATCNGCGAANGTGGACGAAGGTTCACTGGGGGCCGTGGTCGACCTGAATACCGGNCGTCCCTTTGGTTATGACGAAGGCCTGACTCTGGTNGGTGCNGTTGAAGGTCAGTANAACGACCTGAATGAAGATTTTGGTCCTCGCGTCACTGGCTTGTTCGCCTATAACGATCCGGAAGGTATNTGGGGTGTATCAGCGTCAGTCGCTTATTCAGATAACAGCACCAGCGAAATGGGGCAGAACACCGTTCGCTGGCAAGCTGCGGATTTTGCCAGTGTTGAAGGCGTGGACTGTACCGCCAATCCGGATGATTCGGGTTGTGTTGAAGTCGGTAACGGCTTCCACCCGCGTATTCCCCGCTACGGTCTGATCGATGTCGATCGCAAGCGCTTGGGTATTACCGGTGGTCTGCAGTTCCGTCCGACCGATGCCACGACAGTGAGCCTGGATCTGTTGTACTCCGAGCTGGACGCNTCCCGTGCGGAAAAATGGGGCGAAGTCCTGTTCCGCGGTAACGAAGGTGGTATGGACGTGGTCGATTACACCTACGACGCGGCCAGCAACAACCTGAANTCCATGACCGTGAACAACGCCTGGGTCCGGAATGAAAACTTCCTGAAAGCCTGGACCACCGAGTTCAACCAGGTGTCTTTGGATGTTGAGCATGAGTTCAATGAAGACCTGACCGGTCACTTCCTGGCGGGCACCTCGGAATCCGAGCTGGACTTCCCCTACGAAATCACGTTCATGTACGACGATCGTGATTATCAGGGNTTCAGCTACGATTATACCGATGATGAATTCCCGGTCATCGCGTTCAACGGACCGGATGTGACTGATCCGACCAACTTCCAGATGTCCGAATTCCGTGATCGTCCGACAAACACCGTACANGGTTTNGATACGGTCGCGGGTGATTTCACCTACTACCTGAACGANGCGTACTCNGTCGATTTTGGTGCTAGCTACAAGAAGTTCACCTTNGATACCGAAGGCTACCGTCGCGATACCGGTGTTTGCGGAGCTGAATTGATTGATTGCTCCAGCGATGACGTCTACGGAATTCCCGGTACCGACGCTCTGAGCGAAGTCTTTACTTTCGACGACAAAATGGGTTCTGGCTCTACCAGCCAGTGGGTGATTCCCGACCTGTGGGCCTGGGCCGACGAAATTGACCTGTTCAATCAGGANGCGCGTCAGGACCAGGGCAACATTCGTAGCGTTGAAGAAGAAAGCACCTCTCTGTTTGTGCAGTTGAACGGTGAGACGCAACTGGCCGGCAAGGACTTCATGTTTGACGTTGGTGTTCGTTACGCCGAAACCGATCAGACATCTTCCGGTTACAACTCCGGTCAGTTTGTCACCGTAAAGCGTGATACTTACGATGACGTACTGCCGTCGTTCAACACCGCCATGTATCTGACCGAAGACCTGATTTGGCGCGTGTCCGGTGCCAGTGTGATGACCCGTCCGGGACTGGGCAACCTGAGTCCNGGTGGTAGCGTTGACAGCTTCAACTACAGCGTATCGTTCCAGAANCCGCAACTGGATCCGACNCGTGCAGATTCTTTTGATACCTCGTTGGAGTGGTANTTTGCAGACGAGGCGATCGCGTCTATTGCCTTGTTTACCAAAGATATCGAGTCACGTCCGATTGGCGTAGAGCGNGAGGGCACCTATGCCTCTACCGGTCTGCCCTTGTCCCTGCTGGCGCCNACCTCCCCGGCCGAGGCGGATCCGGAAGGTCGTCCCTGGACCATTTCNTCACTGGAAAATGGCCCGGGCGCAGAAGTGAAAGGTTTTGAGCTGGCNCTGCAGGCTCCNTTCTCNACCTTTACNGATGCGGAGCTGNTGCGGGACTTNGGNTTTATTGCCAACTANACCTANGTNGANTCNGATGTAGACTANACCTTTGGNGANGANGTGGTCAGCGAGCGTCTGTTCGGNTTGTCCAACAANTCCTACAACNCNACNGTNTACTANGANAANGANCGNTTCAACGCNCGTATNTCCGCGGCNTATCGTGATGATTACATCACNGGNACCAGCGGTACCGGNAACCGTTTTGAAGGCTACGAAGGTACCTTCAATGTCGATTTCTCNGCAGGCTACGAGCTGAACGACAACCTCGACATCAACTTTGAAGCGCTGAANCTCACCGATGACTACCAGGATCGCTGGACCGACATCTCCGAGAAGCGTCGCTANGAGTACGACCATACCGGTCGTGTCTTCAAAGTCGGTGTGAAGTACCAGTACTAAGCGAATCCCACCTTCGGGTGCGCTTTGATCAACCCCGGGAGCCGCCAGGCTTCCGGGGTTTTTTTATGCATTAGGCAAAGTGGGCGGGTCTGTGTCATGCTATTGAGTACGGGGTTTTTGACGACTATTGCCAATACTCAGGAGGTGTCCAGACCGTGGGACTACGACTGCCCGCCAGAGCCGAAAATGCCCAAGGCGAGCCTCGCCGTATTGGGGTCGAGCTGGAAATGAATGGTCTGACGCTGGATCAGCTCAGTGAGCTGGTGGCGGATTACCTGTCTCTGACCGTCAAGCCGAATGGGCGCTATGAACGGGTGCTCAGTGGCGACCCTGCCGGGGACTGGGGTGTGGAACTGGATTTCCGCCTGCTCAAGGAGCTCGGGCGGGAGGAGCGTGATCGGGGCACCTTCTCTGGTGAACTCGGAGACTCGGCCGAAGAGGTTCTGAAGTGGTTGGCCGACTCACTGGTGCCGATGGAGCTGGTCAGCCCGCCGCTGCCCATGACCCGGCTCGATGAGGTAGAGGAAATCATCCGACGCTTGCGCGCGGCCGGCGCCAAGGGGACCTCGGATCGTCTGATCAACGCCTTCGGTATGCAGCTGAACCCGGAGGTGCCCGACGAAAAAANCGGAACGATAACCGCTTATCTCAAAGCGTTTTCCTGTCTGTACGACTGGCTTTATGCGCGGGCGGACATCAATTTGTCCCGTCAGGTCACTCACTATATTGATCCCTATCCCACGGATTATCGACGCCTGTTGGCCAGAGCGGATTACTGGCCTGATCAGAGTCAGTTGATCGATGACTATCTCGCTCACAATCCCTCGCGAAATCGCGCGCTGGACATGTTGCCGTTGTTTGCTCACCTGGATGAACCCCGCGTGCGACAGCAGCTGNATGACCCCTTGATCAAGGCGCGTCCGGCGTTTCATTACCGTTTGCCGGACTGTGAAATCCATCGTCCGGACTGGACCCTGGCGTTGGCCTGGAATGACTGGCTGGAAGTGGAAGCTCTGGCGGCGGATGCGCCACGCCTGGCGGACTGTTGCTGGTCGTACCACGAGTTTCTGGCCGATCCGCTGGATCGTTGGTTTGGTGATTGGGTCCAGCAGGTGGAGGATCGATGGTTGCGCCGTTAGTGGCGGTGACCGGGCCGCAGCGAGGTGCATTCGGCCCCCGTTTTCTGGTCGCTCAAGTGCTGCGTCTGTATGGTGCCCGCCCGATACAGGTGCGTCCCAGTGATGTCGACGCACTGCCGGACTTTGATGCGGTGGTGGTGACCGGCGGACACGACGTGCAACCGGTGTTGTACGGTGCGGAGCCCGAGGTCCATCCCAAGTATGATCCCGAACGGGATGAGCTGGAAAAGCGGGTCATTCACAAAGCCCTGGCGGAACATCGTCCGTTGTTGGGGATTTGCCGGGGGGCACAGCTACTGAACGTGTGCCTCGGCGGTACACTGGTGCAGGATCTTCGTCTGCATCGGCGCAAAACCTCGCATCGACGTACCATTCTGCCTCTTAAAACACTGGACGTCGTTCCGGGAACGCTCTTGCTGAAACTACTGGGGCAGGGGGCCCAGAGAATCAATAGCCTGCACAATCAGGCCATCGATCGTTTGGGGCGGGGGTTGCACATCGCTGGGCGGGACCACGATGGTATCGTGCAGGCGGTTGAGGATCCCGCTTACGGTTATTTATTGGGCGTTCAATGGCACCCGGAATTTTTGTTGTACCGCCGTTCGCAGCGGCACCTGTTTCGCGCTTTGATTGCGAGCATAAAAAAGCCGGCCCTGGGGTGAGGCCGGCAAACTGTGCAAACGCACGTGGGTGGAGTTAAGTAATCAGAAGCGCAGGCGCAGGCCAACCTTGACGGTGTCGAGGTCGGTGTCCTCAACGTTCGGTAGTTCCTCGAGGCGCGTATCGATTTCGTAGCGGCTGTACTCGACGATCATGTTCAGGTTCTGCGCCAGGCGGAAATCCATGCCCGCTGCGTAGAAGGGATCGTCACCGTCGGTATCACCCGAACCCACGGGGGTGTCGATATCCGCTTCCCAGAAAAACTGCCCGCCTTTGGCATACAGGCCCCAGCTGTCGGACAGCGGCAGGCGCCCGATCACCGCCATGCCGTAGCCTTCGGCGTCTGCGGTCGCCAGGTCGTTGCCGTACTCGCCGAAATAGGTCGCGCTGGCTTCCAGGCCCACATAGGGGTTGAAAAAGCCCCCGAAGCTCAATTCAAAAAAATCCTTTTCATCATCAAACTCTCCGCCACGGGCCTTGAAGCCACCGTAGCTGCCACCGACGTAGACATGGGCCGCGTTCTCGTTGTGGGAGACGCTGTCCTGTGCCAGAGCGGCGCCGGAGGTCAGCGCCAGTGCGCCTGCGATACCGTACATGATTGACTGTTTCATAGGATCATTCCTCTTTGGTTGTGATTGACAAAGCATGTCAGTGAACATTGAAACGGTCCGGTGAGTCCGGAATTCATTCCTCTTTCGGTGTCACATTCAGGGTGCTCTCGACCGAGCGCACCCCCTGCGTATTCAGCGTCGTGTAATACGCCAGTTCCTGCTGGTCCCGGTGATCAACCTCCCCGCTCAGGGTGACGTGCCCCTGCTGTGTGTCGACCGCAATGCGGGCGCCGGGCAGGTTGATGTTGGCCAGCAGCCGGGTTTTGACCTTGGCCAGGAGCGCGCTATCAGACTGTTGCTCGCTCCAGGCCGACGATGAGTGGTGGTCCTCAGTCAAACGGGGGTTCACTTGTTCTTCACTGCTGGCCTGTTGAGTCAGCAGCGTCATGGTGGCAGCCGTCAGGCTGATGCCAATAATCCAGTAGCTGTAACGTCCCAGACGGGCTAGCGGTGTCATTGTGTGCTCCCCAACGGTTCGGAAATTTCAGTAAAGTGACCGGAACGGCGCGGGGCCGCTCCGGTTCGGCATGGCAATTACTGCCAGCCGCTTCCACTGCCCTGTCCTTCGTATTCGGACTGGGTTACTTCGCCATCTCCATCGCTGTCCATGGACTCAAAGCGGCGGTCACTGATGCCGCTGTTTTTGGCTTCGTCCTTGTTGATGCTGCCGTCACCGTTCTGGTCGATCACCGAGAACGCGGAGTCGGCGCCGCTTCCCTGAGTCTGAGTGTCATCCTGAGCCACTGCGCTCAGGGTTCCCAAAGACAGAAGTGCGGTGGTTGCAATCACAGATACAATTTTCATAATTCACCTCATCATTCCTGTTGGTGTGTTACCAGCTATTGACGCGCCGGTACCGAAGCATGTCAGGCAACGGTGCTGAGTCTTTTTTGCCTGACGCCGAGGTGTATTGCCAAGGTCGTGCCACCTTTCAAAAAATATTTATTTTCAATCACTTAGCTAAATTGCTACCCGTTTGGTGGAATTTTTCCACCGATACAGTGTTGCTAAAGTGCGACGGAGTTTTGGTTTATTGGGCGCGAGGCCCGCTATGATCGGTGGGCGAGGGTGTTTCTTATTGGCAACAGTGCGCCCGTGTTCTGAACGGTCCGGGTGGTCGCCATCGCTACGAGGAAAAATTCATGCCGCACCGAAGAGGCCTGTCACTGTCCCAGCAATGGTTATTGATTGCCGTGGTGACATTGGTGCCGATGCTGGCATTGGTGGCCTATGCGTCCTGGTCGTTTTATCAGCAAATGCACACCCAGCGCCTGCTGGTGGATCACTCCGACGCGCTGGTCAGCCGGCAGTCGGGGTTGAATGCCCAGGTGCGTGATCTGGAGCGCTTTGCCCGGCAATATCGCCTGCTGCGTGATGTGACGTTTCTCGAACCCTATCAACAGAAGCGTGATGCAATTTTGACCGAGCTGGACCAACTGACCCAGTGGTTTGAGGGCGGTACTTCGCGGCGTATTGAACGTGTTGCCAAACCGCAACAGAGCGTGGTTTACGGCGCGCTTGTCGCGCTTGAAAATACGCTGCATGCNCTNAATGATGAAGCAATTCAATCCTGGCAGGACGAAGAATTTACCGAGCAACTTGCCGTTCTCTCCCAGCGTCGCTCCGCACTCGATGAGGCCGTCAGTGAATATGTTGCGGTGCTCAGTGATCGTAACGAGGCGGCGCTTCAACAGATTCTGTGGCGCCTGTCTCTGTTGGGAATGATCAGTCTTCCGGTGACCTTGACGCTTATGGCACTGGGGTTCTGGCAGATGATTCGCCCGCTGCGCCGATTGTCNTCGGCGATCCGTCATTTGGGCCACCGCGATTGGGAAACCCCTATCCGGGTCACNGGCCCCCGGGACCTGCAGGCGCTGGGCGAGCGGCTGGAATGGTTGCGGGGCCAGTTGCTGGCGGTCGAGCAGCAAAAGCAGATATTTTTGCGCCATGTGTCGCACGAACTGAAAACACCACTGTCCGCGATCGTGGAAGCGGGGTCCTTACTGCAGGATGAAGTGCCGGGGCCGATCAATGCTCGCCAACAGAATGTTTTGCGAATTCTGCTCGAGAATTCACAAAATCTGCAGGAACTTATTCAGCAGTTATTGAACTACAACGTCATAACCCACAATGTCACGGTAGAGGATCGANNCGTGGCTATGGAACCGCTGTGNGCGCGAATTACCCAGCGCCTCGATCAACAGAACCTGCGTCATCGGGTGACCTGGGATTNCCAGGGCAGCCCCGGGAGCCTGAACGGCGACACTCACCTGCTGGAAATGATATTGACCAACTTACTGTCCAATGCCTATCACTATTCATCCGATGGCGGCGTCGTGCGCGTGCGCTGGGGAGTTGACCAGAGTGGCGCCTGGTTGTCCGTCGCCGATCAGGGGCCGGGTATTCACCCGNACGATCAGGACAAAATATTTCAGCCGTTTGTGCAGGGACGTGTCCGTCGGCACGGNTCGGTACACGGTAGCGGAGTGGGGCTGGCGATTGTCAAAGAGTCAGTGGCCCGNCTCGGAGGCAGTATTGAGCTGACGTCGGCCCCGGGGGAAGGCAGCTGTTTTCTGCTTCGCTATCCGGTGTCAGANGCGTCCCGGGCGTTACCGATCAGTGAGGCATCGACATGATGAAACTTCGGCTGGTATNCCTGTTGTTACTGTTCAGTGGATGCGTTCATTGGGAGGNCCGTGCGGNCGACTCCGCGGTGCGCCCTCAGCCGGTACCTTCGCCGCAGGCGCCGGCTAAAGAAGTCACCAGCCACCATACGTTTCACAATCTGGAAGCCCTGGTAACCTTCCGTCATCAGGCCTGCCAACTGCCGGTNGAAGAGCGGGATCAACTGCTCAACGCCTATCGCGAAATGACGTCGGATGAAGCGGTATTGGGTTCGCTTATGCTNGCGACCTGTGAGCCGGATCAGACGCCGGGNCTGTTGGCCAACTCGTTGGTCGCCGCCCGGAGTATCGAGCGTCCGCCGCCCGGTTTTCCNGCATTCCTGGAGCTGTTGGCCGCNGAGGCGAAGTCTTATGCGTTGCTGGANAGACGGCTGAAAAACACCCAGAAAAAACTCGACGATATGATTGACGGTATTCGAGCCATTGAGGCGGAAATGGGTGAGTCGACGGATGAGGANNCGCTGCGATGAGTGAAGCCCGAACANCCGCGACAGAACNACCNCTGATTTTATTGGTGGACGATGACCCGGACATTCTCCAGCTCCTGAGTATGCGACTGAATGCCTCCGGCTACCGGGTGNCGACCGCGAGCTCGGGNGAGGANGCNCTGGCCAGCCTGGATCNCGAACAGGCCGCNGCGGTGATTACCGATCTGCGCATGGAGCCGATGGATGGCATGGCCCTGTTCGCGCACATACAGCAGAACTGGCCCAACGTGCCGGTTATCATGCTCACNGCCCACGGTTCCATTCGCGAAGCGGTTGAGGCAACCCAGCAGGGTNTGTTCTCNTTTCTGACCAAGCCGATCGATAATCGGGAGTTACGCCAGGTGCTGGATCAGGCGCTTGAGCTGGGCGGGTTGGGAGCGGCCCCCAAAGCGGGCTGGTCCGATGCCATCGTTACCCGCAGTGAGCTGATGTTCAAACGCCTGGAGCAGGCTCGCCGGCTGGCGCGCAGTGACATCAATGTACTGATCGGCGGTGAGAGCGGAACCGGTAAGGAGCTTCTGGCCCAGGCGGTCCATAACGCCAGCGCCCGGGCGGAGCAGCCCTTTATCGCCGTCAACTGCGGAGCCATTCCGGCGGACCTGTTGGAGTCCGAGCTGTTTGGTCACGTCAAAGGNGCGTTCACCGGTGCGACCCATAATCGGGATGGTCTCTTTCTGGCGGCCGATGGCGGCACCCTGTTTCTGGACGAGATTGGCGATATGCCCCTGAACCTGCAGGTCAAACTGCTGCGCGTGTTACAGGAGCGCAAGGTTCGGCCTCTGGGGTCATCGGCCGATCAGCCGGTGGATGTCCGGATCATCTCCGCAACCCACCGGGATCTGGAGCAGGCCATCGCCGCCCAGGACTTCCGGGAAGATCTGTATTACCGGCTGAACGTTGCCCAGTTGGCGCTCCCGCCGCTGCGCGAGCGNAAGGAAGATATTCCCTTGCTGGCCCGCTCTTTCCTCGATGATATTGCCCAGCGTACCGGCGACGCGGTGCGCCAGCTGTCGCCCGGTGGGCAGCGGATGTTACTGCAGTTCGATTGGCCCGGTAATATCCGCCAGTTACGCAACGTCATTGAACAGTTGGTGGCGTTATCACCAGCACCGCTGATCGCCGAGTCGCTGATCGCGGAGGTATTGCCCGAGCAGGGGGCGCCGGCGCTGGTGCCTCTGAAGGAAGCCAAGCGGCAGTTTGAGCGGGATTATGTGGTGCGCATACTGCGAATGACCGGCGGCAACATTACTGAGGCGGCGCGGCTGGCGGGGCGAAACCGCTCGGATTTCCATAAAATCATGAAACGCCATGAGCTCGACAGCGAGCGCTTTCGGTCGGCCTAGCGAACCGTCGCTGTCACACGTTTTTGTCGCACGTTTTGTCGCACATAGTCACTACCGGCCGGAGCCCGTATAATCGGCGCAACTGAATGTTGCCTCACACAGCGGAGCCCACATGGCCGATCGCCCCCAGGATATTGATGACTACCTAGCGCTCTTCCTNTCGGACACGCCGATGATCGATACCCGTGCTCCGGTGGAGTTTGCCAAAGGGGCGTTTCCCGCCGCGGTCAATCTGCCGCTGATGCTCGATGACGAACGGGCCCGGGTGGGCACCTGCTACAAGGAGCAGGGCCAGGATGCGGCCATTGAGCTGGGTCATCAGCTGGTGCAGGGTGATATCAAAGCCGAGCGGGTNNAGGCCTGGTTGGATTTTGCCCGNGCGNACCCCGACGGCGTGCTGTACTGCTTCCGGGGCGGCTTGCGTTCACAGATCTGTCAGCAGTGGCTGCGNGAGGCCGGCTGCGACTACCCTCGGGTCACCGGCGGCTACAAAGCACTGCGCTGGTTTCTGATTGATCAGATGGAGCGAATCTGNCGGGANCACCCCCTGATCGTATTGGCCGGNCGNACCGGTGTGGCNAANACCGACCTGCTGGTCCANTTGCCCCAGAGNGTCGACCTGGAAGGGCGAGCCAATCACCGCGGCAGCGCNTTCGGACGTCGGGTGGGCGGCCAGCCCAGCCAGATCAATTTTGAGAACGCCGTGGCCGTTGATCTACTGCGCTGCCACCATCGAGCACCGNATACGCCGATTCTGGTGGAGGATGAAAGCCATCTGATCGGTCGCTGCGTNTTACCCATGCCACTGAAGGAGGCCATGGAGCGCGCCCCGCTGGCCCTGCTGGAGGTGTCGCTGGAAGAGCGGGTTGAGCACACCTACACCAACTATATCCTGCGCAAGCTGGCGGAGTGGTCCGAGGATCAGGGCGAGGAAGNCGGTTTTGAACGCTTTGCGGAGGACCTGCGGGTGTCCCTCGGGCGCATTCGCAAGCGCCTCGGCGGCGTGCGCTACGAGGAAATGGCGCACCTNNTGGAGCAGTCCCTNAGNGCGCACNGCCGGGGTGATCCGNAGNTGCATCGNGTCTGGATTCGCCGCCTGCTGGAGGATTACTATGACCCGATGTACCGCTACCAATTGAGTAAAAAGTCCGATCGAGTCGTGGTTCGCGGTGGCCCCGAGGAAGTATTCGCCTACCTGGCCGAGCACTACGGTATCGAACGCCGGCCCGACACCCCGCGATGATCTGAATCGGCCTCGGGCGCGTTCTTAACCGGACNCCTTACCGGAAAGGTTCGAANGCCCATGACTCAGGTCAGACTGATTCTCGGAGATCAACTCAACGCNTCNCACTCCTGGTTCCAGTNGCCGGATGANGACGTGCTGTTTGTCATGGCCGAGCTGCCCCAGGAAACGGCCTACGTGGTGCACCACCGCCAGAAAGTACTCGCGTTTTTTGCCGCCATGCGGCGGTTCGCCTCGGCGCTGGANCGGGCGGGCCACCGGGTGCGCTATTTCACCCTGGATGACAGTGCCGCCTACNCGGACCTGCCCGANTTGCTTCGCCGTGTATTGAACGAGACGTCGGCGGANGCGTTCGCCTACCAGTGGCCGGATGAATACCGACTCGATCAACAACTGGCCGACTTCGCTCGTACGCTGGACCTGCCGGTGAGTGTCGCGGACACGGAGCACTTTCTGACCGCCCGTGACGCCTGGGAGCACTACTCGACCCATCGCATGGAGTATTTCTATCGGGCACTGCGCCGTGAATATCAGGTGCTGCTGGACGATGACGGCAAGCCCCTGGGCGGGCAGTGGAACTTCGATGCCGACAACCGCGCCCGACTGCCGCGCGAAGCGGCCCTGCCGGAGCCCCTGGTGTTTGCCACCGATGTCACCGACATTGATCAGATGCTCGATCGTCACGACGTGCAGACTCTGGGGGTGGCGGACCCGAGTGCGCTGCTCTGGCCGGTAAACCGGGCCCAGAGCCGGGAGCTGTTGCAGTATTTTCTGAAGCATTTACTACCGGCCTTCGGCCGCTACCAGGATGCCATGACGCCGGATGGGTGGAGCTTGTACCACAGTCGTCTGTCGTTCAGCCTGAACACCAAGATGCTGCATCCGCTCGAAGTGATTCGCGCCGCCGAAGCCCACTGGCAGGCGAACCAGGCGCAGATCACCCTGGCGCAGGTGGAAGGCTTCATCCGGCAGATACTCGGCTGGCGAGAGTATGTGCGGGCCCTGTACTGGCACCATATGCCGGACTATCGCCAGCGCAACCACCTGTCCGCGCAGCGCCCGCTACCGGACTACTATTGGACCGGAAAAACCGACATGGCCTGTATGGCCCATGCGATCGGACAGTCCCTGGAGTACGCCTACGCGCATCACATTCAACGCTTGATGGTGACCGGAAACTTTGCGCTGCTTGCCGGTGTTCATCCGGATGTACTGGACGACTGGTACCTCGGTATCTACATTGATGCCATCGAATGGGTGGAGCTGCCCAATACCCGGGGGATGAGCCAGTACGCCGATGGCGGTTTGATGGGCAGCAAGCCTTACGCCGCCTCCGGGCAGTACGTCAACAAAATGAGCCATTACTGCAAAACATGCGCTTACGATGTGAAAGCGAAATCCGGGGAGGGGAGCTGCCCGTTCAACAGTCTCTATTGGCACTTCCTGAACCGTCACCGGGACCGCCTGGGCGATAACCCGCGGATGAAGCTGGTGTATGCCAACTGGGATCGCCAGGCGCCAGCCCAGCGCAAGGACGTGTTGGCAACTGCCGAGGTCTACCTCGCCCGGCTGAATACCCTCTAAGTAGGACTTGTGAGGCAGAGCCAATCGTGGGATTATATGGAAACAATTCTCATTCATATTGGGCGATTGAGGCCCACCTGTAACGCGACGAGGAGTTGCCAATGAAACTGACCCGAGCCCTATGCCTACTGCCACTGTGCGCCCTGTTGTCCTGGCCGGCCCTGGCCGATGACCCGGTAGACCACTATGCGGGCAAGCCCTCGGAGACGCTTGAAGAGGCGGTCAAAAACTTTACCGAAGGCAATGCCCGTCTGCGCGAGCTGCTGTCCGGCGAGGTAAGCAATCAGGATATGGCGGATATTCACGAGCTCAGCTACACCATTGAGAATGCCGTGGCCACGCTGCGCCGGGAGATGAACGTGTTGGCGGTGGTGCTGGAGGATGTGCACATTGCTTCCGAGCGCTTCAATCAGGATACCGTCAGTGCCAGTGGCCGGGCGTATCTGGATATGGCGAATACCCTGGAAACTCTGGGGCAGGCCGACTGAAAACTGGTCCTGCTCCGGCCATAAAAAAACCGGCCCTGTCCCTGGCCGGTTTTTTTATGCGAGCAGTCAGCACCAGCGATGCGCCGACTGCGTATTGCGTTCTGTTAACGCACCCGACGGCGGGCCCGGAATAGCGCAAACAGACCAGTCATGAGCAACAACAGGGAAGCCGGCTCGGGAACACTGGCGGTGGTCACTGTCAGCAGGTTCTGGGAGTTGCCCGCCTCCAGCAGGTGGAAGTCGTACTTGCCCGTTGCCAGATTGGTGTCGCTCAGAGTGTTCAACCAGTTCTGGGCGGTAGTGCGGGCGCCAGAGAAATAGTCCGACTTGAACGCGTTACTGGTCATGCTGTAAGCGCTGTTCGGCCATTCGTTGATGATTTCCCAGAGCGCGAGCTGAAACGCGGCTCCGTTGTACTTGCTGGTCTGCGCATCGTCGTAGTAGTTGGAGAACAGGCGATTGATGTGCGACCCGGCCGTTCCAAAATAATCCATCAGGTTGACACCGCTGTTCACCGTGTACTGGGTGGCGGTGGTTTTCAGCGTCGTNCCGATTTCCACACAGAACGCACTCAGNCCGTCATCCCACTCGGCGATGCCNCTNGTGTTGTTNCTGGTGGAGAANTCGAACTCACCCGCGTAGACGTTCGGTGTGCCGTACGACGAGTAAATGCGGCCCGTCGGAGCGCCTTCAGCGGCCAGATTGTTGTCGTATTTCAGAGTAATGGAAGCCGCTTGGGTGGCTACTGAAGCGATAGTCAGTAAGCCGGCGGCCATTGCCAGACGCAAAAAATGGATCATTTTCATAGCAGTTCCCGTGCACTTGTTAGGTTGAGGCTGACCAGAGCTGATGTCGATATCTTCAGCGCTGGCGAATCACAACCCTGTTTAAGCAGGAAGTGCGCCAGAAAATAAAAGTTATTTTAAAACAATAGGATATGAGTTTTTTAGGCTCTTAGGTAGAGTCTGGTTGGTGGTCTCTGTCAAGTTCTTCGACTGCTTTGCTCCGGCCACAAAAAAGCCCCGTCACCGGGGCTTTGGAGAGTGTTCCACGACGCTCAGTAATCAGAAAGTGTATTCGATACCGACTGAGGCGGTTTGTGGCTTGTTGGGTCGAGGGCCGAGCGGACTACGGGCGATGATTACCTGTTCGTCAAACAGGTTTTCCACTTTCAGGTAAACCGCCGTGTCGCTGTTCAGGTCGTAGCGTGATACCAGATCGACGGCGAACAGTGACTCAGTCCGATCCTGCTCATCGCCGGAGCGGTTGCAACCCAGGGACACGCAGGTCTCGTCCATGAACTTGGCGACCGCATAGTTCCGCCAGCCGTTGTTGTTGTCCAGCTCGACCCGCAGGCTGAGCAGGTTTTCCGGAATGCTGGCCAGCTCGTCACCGTCCCGAGCACCGCTGACGGCGTTGTCCGCACTCACTTCCGCCTGGGTGTGGGTGTAAGTCAAATGCACCGGTACGGAGAAGCGGCCCCACTCATAGGTGTTGCTCAACTGGAACTCCAGGCCGGTGACCACCGCCTCACCGGTTGTAAAGGTGCCCGACTCGGCGCCATTGCTACAGGGTGTCGCCATGGAGCAGTTTTCGGTCTGGTTGGAGAAGTCGCTATAGAAACCGATCACTTCGGCAAACAGCTGATCCTGTCCGAAACGGACACCAGCTTCAAAGTTGGTACTGGTTTCTGGCTCCTGCTGTTCGGTGGCGCCCCCGCCCAGGGGCGAGAAGCCCTTGTGAACGCCCGCAAGCAACTGCCACTGATCGGAGAGGTCGTAAGTCAGCGACACGCCGGGCAGCCACTCCTCGGAGCTGTTGCTGCGGTAGCTGGGTTCGTCCGAGCGCTCGGGCGTACTGTACTGGTTGCGATAGCTGTCCACGTCTTCATAGCGCAGAGCCAAGTCCAGTTTCAAGGCATCGGTCAGTGACCAGGCATCGGTGACCCAGAAGGACAGCGCCTCGGCGCCTTCCAGACGATTGTCGCCGCCGGTGGGCTCGATTATCCGATCGAACACCAGACTGCCGTTGATCTGATCGTAAATTTCCACCGGCTGGAAGCGGTCCATTTCATCTTCGTGCCGGCGCAGGCCGACTTCGATCTGGTGATCGTTCAAGGCAATGCGCGAGTTGACCTCAACGCCCTGAGATTCGTACACCCGATTGTTGTGCTTGTAACCGAGGTCCTCAGCGTCCTGTTCGCCGCGCAGCACAGCCAGCGCCGCCGCGTCACCGCTATTGGCCTGATCCACCAGACTGGTACCAAGCTTGAACCAGTCCCGGGCGAATTCGTTGTGATAGCCGATAACGTTCAGGGTCACCGCGTCGTTGAGATCAAACTGGTAGTTGGCGCTGAAGCCTTTGTGGCTGTTGTTCATCTGGTCGATGCTGGACAGGCCGTAGCGGCGGTTCGGATCGGCCGCGAAGTCCTCATCGGTCAGCCCCAGGTAGGTTTCGTTGGAGACTTCCTCGGAGTACTGGGCCTTGACGCCCAGGGCGTGGCGATCGCCGGTCCAGCGGGCCTTGGCGACATAATCGGCAATGTCAAAACCGCTGTCGCGGTTGCTGCGGTCAATGTCCTTGAACCCTTCGGTGCTGCGTTGCACGGTTTCGAGCAGCCAGCCGAAGTTGCCGTTGGTTTCGCCGTAATACAGATGGGTGTCCTGCTGGTTGTGCTCGCCCAGGGTGGCCTGGACCTTGCCGGCACGACGCTCCGGAATGGGGGTGCTCACCAGGTTGACCACGCCGCCGGTGGTCTGTGGGCCGTGGCGCAGCAGAGGGGCGCCCTTGAGCACTTCCACCGCAGACATACGCGCGGTGGTGGGGAAGTAATAGGCCGCCGGATTGGAGTAGGGCGCCGGCGCCATCAGGATGCCGTCTTCCATCAGGGTGATTTTACTGCTTCTGCCGGAGGAGGCGGCGCGGATGCCAATGTTCGGGCGCAGGCCATAACCCTCTTCTTCCTGCACATACACACCAGGCACGGTTTTCAGTACCTGATTGATATCGGTGACCACTTCAATCTGCATTTGCTGGGGCTCCACCACGGCGCTGGAGCCGGAGACTTCCCGGGCTTCCACCTGTGTACCGATGATTCGAACGGTCTCCAGTTTGGGCAGGCTGTTCAGCGCCAGATCCTGAGCAAGGGTGGGCGCTGAGAGGCTAGCAATGACGAGAGACAGAGCAGTAGAGCGTTTCAACATGAAGCTATCCTTCCGAATGATGGTGGTCTTCAGAGCGAGTCTGCCCTTGAGGGCGGATGCTGACCTTGATAATGGGTGTGGCTGCTAAAAATAATGAGATTGACTATCAGTTACTTTGGGGAAATCTATCATGAATAATAACAATTCTCAATAGTGATGGGTGAGAATAAGAGTGGGTCATGCGGGGGAGGGGGGCTCAGGGGGTGAGGACCGTGACCTGCATTTCCCCCAGCAGCGCTTCGAGGTGTTCCAGATAGAGGCGCTGGCGCGATAGGGCCGGCGCTTCCTGATGCGCCTGCCAGTTAGCGATAAAGCGCTCCTGGTATCCCCGGGCGCGCTCGAGGTTCTCTGTGGCCTGAGCCTGGGCGTTCGCCCGGAGCGCGCTGATGTCGCTGCGGGCTCTGGCCAATTGGGTGTTGCGCTCGCCGGCGCTCTCCTGGATCAATTTCTGTTTCTCGGAGCGCGCTCGGGCCACGTCGTCGAAGGCGGCCTTGATCGAGGGGGGCGGTTCCAGGCGGCGCAGCTGTACCGAGGTCACCCTCAGTCCCAGCGCCAGGGACTCGACGCTGCGTTGCAGGTCGAGTGTCAGTTGGTTCTGTAGTCGCGTGCGTCCCACGGTCAGTAGCGGGTCAATGGCGTGGGCGCCGATGTAGGCAATAGTATGGGCCCGGGTGAGCTCTTCGAGTAATGCTTCCGGCGCTTTGGCACTGTCCAAGTAACGCCCGGGGGAGCCGATGGTGTATTGCACTAACAGTGCCAGGTCCACCAGATCCTCGTCGCCGGTGGTCAGCTCCGGTTGCAGTTGAGGCGGCGCCGAGTTGGAAAAATCCAGTTCGAGGGTTCTCAGGGTTGTTGCCGGCACGGTGCGCACGGACTCCACCGGCCAGGGCCAATGGTAGTGCATGCCGGGAAGCACCTGGTCGTCGACCAGTTTTCCAAACCGCAAAATGACGCCGCGCTCTTCGGTGCCCACCGAATAAAACCCGCTGAGTACATACAACGCCGGCAAGAGCACTGCCAGGCCCGTGATCAGCAATGGGCGAATCTGTTGGAAAATATGGCGGATATCCTCGTGCAGGGTCACGGCTGGTCGAACTCCGGTGGGTTGAACAGTAAGTCGAACAGAGGGGACTCCGCCGAGAGTACCAGTCGGGTGTCCTCACCCAGAATCTGGTTGTAGGCTTCCAGGGTACGTATGAAGCGATAGTAATCGGCGTTGGTCTGATAGGCGTCGGCGTACCGCCGGGCCGCCTCGGCTTCGCTCTGCCCGATCAGCGCCTGGGCTTCGCGCTGCGCCTGGGCGCGCATCTGTCGGACCTCCCGCTCGGTCTCTGCGCGCAGCGTGGCGGCCTGCTCCTGTCCCTCGGCCCGATACTGACGGGCAATACGATCGCGCTCGGATTCCATACGCTTGTAAATGGCCAGCAGGTTCTGCTTGGGAAAGCCGAACCGGTTGGGGCGTACGGTCACCACCTCGATGCCCAGCTCCCGCTCGGCTATACGGTTGGCGGAGCGGCTAATCTGCTCGAACATCTCATTGAGCTGAAAGTCCTGCTCGTTGAGGGTAAAAATCTGAGTGATCGGCCGGGCCGCCAAAGCCGCGCCGATTTCCGAGCTGGCCAGGGTGGTCAGGCGCTGCTCGGCGGTGTCCATGCTGCGCAGGCTGGTCAGGAATTGGCCGGGATCGACAATGCGCCAGACCACAAAGGCACTGACCACCAGGTTGCGTCGGTCCAGGGTGACCAGTTCCGTCGGCTCAAGCGATAGCAGTTGTTGGCGNTTATCAAAGAACACGGCGGTTTCAATCGGATCGGGCCACTTGAAGGCCAACCCCGCCTGATGAATGGCCCGGGTGGGTTTACCGAATTGCGTGACCATGGCCATGTGCGTTTCCGGGACCACCAGCGCCGAGCTGATGCCCAAGTANCCCAGCAGAATNACCGCGGCGAGTGTCCAGAGCAGTTTTTNCACGGCGTTATTTCCTGTCGTCAGTCCCCAGTAGACTCTGGGGCCCCCAGAGTCTGATGTCGTCGGTGTCCAGGGCCGGGTCGGTCAACCACAGGCGACGGCCCCTGAGTGTGTCGGTGGTGTGNTGCAATTGCTGCTCGAAGCCGACCGCGCTGCTGTTCTCGCGGTANACCTCCGCCAGCGACAAGAAGCGTTCCACGTCGCCTTCGGCCTGCAGAATCCGCTCGTTGGCTTCCGCGCTCACCCGGGCTTTCTGTTGCGTGCGTTCGGCCTGGGCCATNAGTCGGTCGTGAATCTGTTGTGCTTCGGCACGGGTCTGATACTGGCGTTTTTCCTGCTCGGCATTGAGCAGATCGCGGTAGGCGCGTACCGCTACTGCCGGTGGCTGGGCCACCAATACCTGGGCGTCCATAACCTGGATGCCAATGCCGAGCGCCCGCAGTTGCCGTTGGGCCTCACTGGCAACCCGTTCGGCAAATTCGTGCTGGCCATGACTTAACAATTCAAAAAACAGGTGCCCGGCGGTTTCCTTCCACAGGGCCGCCTCGGTGGTTCGGGTGATCAGTGCCGGCAAGTCCTGGACCCGCAAGGTCATCTGTGCCGGGTTTTCAATGCGGTAATGCAATGCGAATTGCAGGTCGATGAGATTCTCGTCTTGAGTGACCAGATAATCGGTCACATCTTCATGAGCCTGCGGCGTTTTGATTTCCCGCCAAAGCGCTCCCTGGCGATCCTCTTTGGGCAAGGTGTGGCGGCTGCCGACCCGGGCGGTATAGACCAGGCCATGGTCGACCTGTTTGAGTTGATCTACCGGCCAGGGCAGCGTCAGGTGCAGCCCCGGTGGCAGGCCGGTGTTCACCGGTGCACCAAAGCGGCTGTGAATGCCGGTGTAGCCGGCGGGGATGGTGTGCACGCCGGTGCTCAGCCAGAGCATCGGCAGGGCCGCCATCGGCAACCAGCGGAATCGATACAGAAGGCGAGCCAGCTGCCGTCCCAGTCGGGCCAGGGGCTGACTGAACGAGCGTCGGGCCAGCCATTCCAGTGCCGGCTCCAGCAGGGAAATGGGATCCAGCTCCTGCCGGTAGCGAAGCCCCTGGATACCTGAGATCAGCAGCTCAATCCCGGCGACGGCAATCAGCAGGGCAATGATCAACGCGACCGGCTCGTCAATATTGATACCGACCAGCAGCCCCACCAGCGAGGCCAGTACGGCGAGGGTGGTGAACAGGTCGATTTTGCTGTGATAACCGTCGGCTTCCAATGCCGGCGAATCGGTTTCCTGGCCCACATAGGTTTTCAGCCTGGCCATGAAATGCACCAGGGCGAGAATCACCAGCACACCGAGAATGCCCGCCCAGAGGAAGCGCACATCCTCGGCGCTTCGGGCGTTCAGTTCCAGCAGAATTTCCACCGGAATGTACAGAATCAAGAGGGCAACCGCGATGGCCAAGAGCGATTCGAGCATCCGCGCCTTTTGTCCCGCCTGCGCGCCTTTGCGCTCCTGACGAAAGCGGATGATCAGACTGACCAGAAGCACCAGTGACACCACCAGATCGGTGCCCGAGTGATAGGCGTCGGCGAGCAATGCTGCGCTGCCGGTGAGCAGAGCCAGCCCCACCTTGGCGCCGGTCAGTAGAAGGTCCGCCCCGATTGCGATCAGCGAGGTGCGTATGCGTCGATCACTGAGCATCACGATATCATTCCTGCCAGGACCAGTAGTCTTCGGTGGAGGTGTCTGGCCAGGCGAGGCGAATGTCCCACTGATGCCGGTGTTCGGGCTCCAGGGGCGGGGTACTTGGGTCGACACTCTGGAAGACATTGGTGGCCGGTTTGATGGTCGCGTCCCGGCCGAAGATATAACTCTGCTCCTCCACGATGGCCCGGTAGGCCTTGTTAAGCGCCAGGGCCCGTTCGCGCGATGGTGTGATCAGCTCATACAGGTTGCGTACCGAGGTGACCTTCTCACGGTTGACCCGGCCGTCCGGGTGGAACCAGCGCTCGAGCATTTCCTCGTTCTGCCGGAACTCATCACCGCCACCCACACGCTCCAGGTACTGCAGGAATTCCCCTTCGTACTCGCCCAGGCTGGGCGTATCCTGCTGGGTGGTCAGGTCGATATAACCCCAGCCGTCGGCTCCAGCGACCTTGCGCGGAAACGCGAAGGTGTGGTCTATGGAGGTGCCGACACTTTTATGACACCCCATGCAGAAAAACTGTTCTTCGTGATGCTGTTTGCGCAGGGTACCTTGAGCGTCTTCAATAAAGCCCCAGAGCCGCCAACCGAATTTGTTGTCCATGCCCCGGTCGGCGTGGTCCGCCACCCCAGGCAAATTGCCAAAGTGTTTTTCCTTGGCTTCCATATAGTAGCTGCTGGTCAAACTGGTGGCGGGACGAAACCGGTCTTTCACCATGTAGCGTACCTCTTTCATACGCGGTGCGTTATAAATGCGACCGCTATCGTCCACCCCGAGGTAGCGCACGGTGTGCAAAAAGGCCGTCCCCTCCGGGTACAGCATGTGGGTCAGTGGTACTTCACTGGCATCACCCAGGTAAAACGGACGGTGGCGGATGCGGTGGCTGGCAACACTGAGCACGCCGTCGCCGTCGAGGTCGATATCCAGCGCCGCTTCGTTCAGGGGCGGAGTGTCCAGCTCCTGTGTACCGGTAACGGCCATTTCCAGCAGGCTGAGGTTGGCGAAGTACACATCCCGGGAAAACTGCCCGTCGATTTCAGAAAAAGCCGCTGGCAGGCGGATCATGACATCGTCGGTGGAGCCGTTGGTGGGCCAGAAGGTGCTAGGCAGGGGCTTGTAGTTGAAGGCAACCCAACGGGAACCATCCTTGGCCAGCCCGTGTTCATCAAAGGCGTCCGCACCTCTGTGGAGGTCCTCAATGATGGCTTCCTCGCCGGACCACTGATCCGAGCGCATCCACTGAATTAAGTCGGTGTAGTTGTCCTGGTGAACGTACTCAATGATTGCTTCATCGGAGACTTGCTCGATGTAGGGGCGTCGGTCCTTGAACAGATTCTGCCAGTGATTGCGTTCGCCAAATTCAGAAAAGGCGTAGCTGCCCTGAAGAAAACCGTCGTGCATCTGGTTAGGGCGGCGGTCGCCATAGGTCTGATGGCAGGTGTAGCAGGGGTTATGTCGTCCGTCGGTTTTGGTGTAGCACTGGGATGGAATGGGGGCTTCGCGGTTGTAGGCTTCTCCCGCGTGCAGGTAATCCTGTGCGTTGACGCCGCCTTGTTGCACCGCATCGGCGGCAAACTCGATGGTGTTCGTTTCGGCTGGTGAGCGATCGTTGGTTGTGTTCGAATCGCACCCGACGAGCAACGTCAGGCTGCTTACCAAGAT
The DNA here is from genome assembly GCF_002695945.1 of Marinimicrobium sp. Taxonomy (NCBI): domain Bacteria; kingdom Pseudomonadati; phylum Pseudomonadota; class Gammaproteobacteria; order Cellvibrionales; family Cellvibrionaceae; genus Marinimicrobium; species Marinimicrobium sp. The sequence continues at coordinate 88,445 of NZ_NZQP01000039.1, forward strand.
CAAGCTGAGAAAGCGTCTTATCATTGAGTCACGGCTCCCGTTTTTTTTACGTGGCGTATGGTACCCCCGGGAGTGTGAACGGTTTGTTACAGTGCATAAAAAAGGGGGTGCGAAAATCGCACCCCCTTTGAGCCGACCGCGACAGCGGGTCGGATCGTTATTGCTGTGTATTAGTTATTGATCTTGGGGTCATACATCCACAGGGTGTTGTTGGTCTGGAAGCCGTCTTCACCCAGAAGGATGCGACCGTCGTCCAGAACAATCACGTTGTCCGGCTGGGACAGTGCATTGACATCGCAACGCTCCGCGCCGTCGGCGGTGGAACGATAGGTAGAACCCATCACAACCGGTTCAATGCGGTCGGTATCGTATCCGGGCAGCAGACGCATACGGTAGACACCGCCACAATCTTTAACGCGGGCCGACAGTTGGATATCCCCCTCATCGTCGACCATGCCGTTGTCCATATCGGCAATGGCAAAATAGACGTAAGCGTCTTCCACGACTTCATCCGGGATCAGGTCGGTACCTTCCACGGCCTCTTCGGCGCGCTTGTGGTTGACACTGATACCTTCGAACTTCTGCCACTCGGCGGTTGCGCCTTTGGCGCGGGCCGCTTTGCGTGACTCCAGAAACGCGATGCGATCGTCCATGGTTTCGCCCGCCGTCACCAGACCGCCAAAGGTGTTGGCGTCGGTGTAACCAGCGTCGATCGCTGGCTGGTAAGCGGTATCGTAGCTCGGATAGTTGGCGTCACCGTTCGCCCAGGCAATGGCGTCGGCATCGCTCAGGTAGCTGCTCTTGCCTTCCACATAGTCGTCGCTGCCAATGCCATCGTATTCGGCGATCCAGGTTTCGATCTCGGTGTTGTTGCCACTGGCCAACTCGATCCATTCGATATCGAAGCCGGTGGTCAGCGGTTCGCTGCTGCCAGCGTCTTGAGTCAGTTTGGCGGCGAACAGGGTGCCCGCGCTCAGATCGCCCGGCTGGTCGGCCACGAACTTGAAGAACACACCGCGAGAGTTGTCCTGGGACAGATACACGGTGCGCTCGTCTGGCATGACGATGGAGTTTTCATGCTCGTAGCGACCCATGGAGTAATGCTTGACCGGAACCGGGTTGGCGCTGGTCGGTTCGGTGATTTCCACAATGTAGTGGTAGCGGTAGGTGTTCGGGAATTGGGCCGCGTCGTTGGCGGTGTTGACCGACGAATCAATGTAGCGGGCCAGCGCGGTTTGCGATGAACCTTCACCAGCGCGCTCGGGGTTGTTCCAGCGGTGGGTGTTGTCGCCTTCATTACCCCACTCTTCGGATGTCAGCGGCGTACCCCAGGGAGACATGGAGCCGAAGCAGTTGGCGATGGTACCCCAGTCGCCAAAGTCGAGCATCATCACATCGGTGTTGTCGACCGACCAGTGACCGCTGTTGGCATCCTTGTTCAGTTTGATGCGGCTCATGCCACCGGGAATGGATTCCCAGTTGGTGAACAGGTAACCTTCGTTTTCGCCGGTGGCCAGGTAGCCATTGAAATCCGGCATGTCGCTTTCAACACTGACGGTGGTGTCGTCTGTGGCGAGCACGTGGCCCAGCCCCTGAGAGAGCGCGCCACCAAAGTTGTCGCCGGTTTGCCCGAGTACCTGGTAGTCACCGTAGGCGACCTGAATGGTTTCCTGTTCCTGCTGAGTGCGCGGTACGGGCGAGGAAATCAGGTTGCGCGGCAGCTGATGTACGTTAACCCCACGCACGACCCCGACAGTACCGGTGTGAAAGGTTTTGCCGTCGGCATCCTGGGCGGTGTTGCTGCCGCTGGGGTGCTGGGCGTTGAAGAACAGGTCACCGTCTTCGGTCACATAGGCACCAGTGACTTCCGCACCCAGTGGCACGGTGGCCAGCCGGGTCAGGCCGGGTGTCATCAGACCGGCGCCAATACCGTCTTCACCGTCAGCACCATTTTGTCCGTCGACGCCATCCTGACCATTCTGGCCGTCTGCTCCGGCCTGACCGTCGGTACCGTCCTGCCCATCAACGCCGTTCTGGCCATCGACACCGGCTTCGCCCTGCGGACCTTGTTCGCCCGCCGGACCCTGCTCGCCGTCATCGCCGCTACAGGCGGCGAGGCTGGAGGCCATGGCAATCAGAGCCAACAATTGTCCTTTTTTACTCAGCTTGAACATCATTGTGTTACTCCCGTTATTTGTGGGGTTATCTTCGAATTTGGCGCCCGCAGGCTTTCAGAATGGAAAGCGGTGCTCTGGCGGACGCGATAACGTTAAACGGGAAATATGACGGTTGGCGGGAATAAAAATGACAGCAGGGTGAAGTTTTGATGAATTGTGATCAAACGCGGATCCCGGTCCGTCAGGACCGGGGTTTTACTGTTATTGGTCAAGGGCGGTGTTGGTGGTGCGAATACGGATTTCGCCCTTCAGGGTTTTGTGCACCGGGCACTTGTCGGCAATGTCCAGCATCCGTTGGTGCTGCTCTTCGCTCAACGAGCCCTCATAACTGAGTTCCCGATGAATCTCACTGACCATGCCGTCTTTGGTTTCGCAGTCCCGGCAGTCTTCGGCGTGGATGCGCTGGTGCCGGAGGCGAACCTCCAGGTTTTCCACCGGTAACTCTTTGTGGTTGATGTACATGCGCAAGGTCATGGACGTGCAGGCCCCCAGAGACATCAACAGGAAGTCGTAAGGGTTGGGGCCCTGATTGCTGCCGCCCTTGTCTTTCGGTTCGTCGGCCTGCCATTGGTGGTCAGCGGTGTACAGCCCGCGCAGGAAGTGTGCGTCCTGCTCGGTAATCAACACTTCGCCGGCCTCGACACTCGGGCGGTCGTGACTCTGCGCCTGGACCGGTTCGAGTCTCAGGTAACGGCTGGCCCAGGCGGCCAGCGTGAGCGCAACGTAGTCGGCATCGCTCTGGTCGCTGAGCAGGTGGTCGGCGTCGTCCAGGGAAACGAAGCTTTTGGGGTGCTTGGCGGCCTGGAAAATTTTCGCCGCCTCATCCACGTTGACCACCTGATCCACCGGGGAGTGGAAAATCAGCAGCGGCTTGCGCAGAGCGCCGACGGTTTCTTCCAGTGGCCAGTTGTCCAGGTCTTCCAGCAGCTCGGCGCCGAGCTCAAAGGTGCGCCCGGCGATGGTCACGGGCGCGCGGCCCTCCTGACGGATGTCGCAGGCCTGATCGGCGAACAGGTGCTCCACGTGCTTGGGGGACGCCGGGGCGGCGATGGTGACCACCGCCTGTACCGACTTCAGCCTTCGGGCCACCGCCAGAACCGCGGCGCCGCCCAGGCTGTGGCCGATCAGCAGGGCCGGGGCCTGGTGCTCTTCGGCGAGAAACTTTGCCGCCGCCTCGAGGTCCGACACATTGCTCGAAAAGGTGGTGTTGGCGAAGTCGCCCTCGCTACTGCCCAGGCCGGTGAAGTCAAAGCGCAGTACCGCGATGCCCTGGTCGGCCAGGGTACGGGCGATGCGGGTAGCGGCGATCACATCCTTGCCACAGGTAAAACAGTGGGCGAACAGGGCGAAGGCCTTGGGGCTGCCGCTGTCGGGCAGTTCCAGAGCGCCGGCCAGGCTGTGGCCATCGGCGTTGGTGAATTCAACTTTCTGGCGTGGCATGGAACCTCCATTCTGGGATTGAGTGCTCGGCGCGATGGCCAAACTTACGTTAGAATACCTTAATATAAACCCCGGTTACGAGAACCCACGAAAAGAGAACCTTCCGATTCATGACCCTAATCAATAAAGTCAGATCGTCGTCAATCGCACGTTTCCTGCTCCGTGGGACACTACTGACCTTGCCCCTGGCCCCGGTGACCCTGGCCGAGGAGGCCCCGGACCCCGAGCGGTTGACGTTGGCCTCGGTCAGTGCGGCGGTGGCCCCTATCGGTGCCGAAACCCCGTTCTACACCAAACGCGCCGACTGGAGCATGCCGATCGCCTCGGTCACCAAGCTGATGACCGGGCTGGTGGTCCTGGAGTCCGGCGCATCTCTGGATGAGTGGTTGACGGTCGAGGAGCGGCATTTTCCACCGGCGGCCAATGCCTTCTCCCGCTTGCGTCCCGGGTCTGAAGCCCAGCGCGGCGATCTGTTGCGTATTGCCCTGATGTCCTCGGAAAACTATGCCGCCTATCTGTTGGCCCGCCATCACCCTGAGGGCTATGACGCCTTCATTGAGGCGATGAACGAGAAGGCCCGCTCCCTTGGCATGACCCGCACCCGCTTTGTCGACTCCTCGGGCCTGTCGGATGACAACGTCTCCAGTGCCGGCGATCTGCTGAAGCTCGCGCAGGCCGCCTACGGAAATGAAACCCTTCGAGAGCTCAGTGCCGACGGGCGCCACAGTGTGCGTTTTCGCAAGCCGGGCTACACCCTGCACTTTGGTAACACGAATCCGCTGGTGCACAGTGGTCGGTGGGATGTGGACCTGACCAAAACCGGTTACCTGACGGCGGCCGGGCGCTGTCTGGTCATGGTGACGGAAATGAATGGTGAACCGACCGCGGTGGTTCTGCTGAACTCTTTCGGTACCCGCACGCCCTTGGGCGATGCCGGTCGGATCCGTCGGTGGATCGAAAACGGCACCGCCAGTACCGTGGCTCAGGCGGCGTTGCGCTACGAACAGGAAACCGCCGAACGCTTGAGCGGGCAGCAAGTGGCGGAAAGCGGTGCCGCTCAATCGCCTTGACCGCCGCCGGTGTCGGCTCGATACCAGCGCTCAAAGCCACCGTCCGGTGGCTTTTTTGTTTGTCTGGCTATTTGGCGTCACAGTTTTTATTCTACGCCAAAGGGGAATAAAACCCGCCCCGGTACGTTGTCTGGAATATGAGGCCTGAATGACACTGGATTTTCGTTCGCAGCTGGTGGCGCTGTTGCCGCGCCTGAGGCGGTTTGCCCTGGGCTTGACGGCCAGTCGGGAGGAGGCAGATGACCTTGTGCAGGCCGCCTGCGAAAAGGCGTTGGTCAAACAGGATCAGTGGCAGCCGGACACCCGACTGGACTCCTGGCTGTACCGGATCATCCAGACCCAGCGGATTGATCACCTGCGTCGTGCAAACCGCTCACCGGTCAGCGTGCCGGAGGATGCTATGCCGGACTGGGAAGATGCTCAAAGTGCGGACCGGGCCGAGAACGAAGACCTGCTCAGGCACACCCTGAAAGCCCTGGAACAGTTGCCCGAGGAGCAGAGGGCGGTGATGCTGCTGGTAGTCGTTGAAGGCCACTCCTATCGGGAGGTGGCGGAGCAACTGGGGATTCCACAGGGCACGGTCATGAGCCGTTTGGCGCGCGCCCGCCTGCGAGTGCAGGAGCTTCTGGCTCCCACGGAGCAGGCAAACGAGCAGCCTTGAGCCATAAGCAGCCTTGAGCCGAACCACAAGGCTGTCTTGAGCTCAACCACAAAACAGGACAGCACAATGAACGACGCCGATTTTCAACTGATTATGGCCTATTCCGACGGTGAGACCGGACCGGAAGGCACGGCCCGGGCCGAAGCGCTGCTGGCGGACAGTGCCGAAGCGCGCGCAGCGCTCGCGCGTTTGCGCGCCTTGGATGATCGGATCAAAACCAGCCTGGACGGTGTTCTGAACGAGCCGGTTCCAGAGCGGCTGACCCGTACCGCTACGGCGAAGGCCCCCGCCCGGGGACGCCTGCTTCGGTTCCCGGGGCGTCTGGGGGTGGCGCCGTCTCACTGGGCCATGGCCGCGTCGGTGGTCGTGGCGCTGAGCGCGGTTCTGTTCTGGGCGACAAGCCCAGAACCGGATGCCGAGGCCATGCAGCGGTTTGTTTATCAGACCCTGGAGCAGACCCCGAGCGGTGAGCGCCGAACGGACGCTGATCGCGGCTGGCAGGTAATGCCGCTGGCCAGCTACGAGACCGCCGAGGGCCGATGGTGCCGCGAGTACGCCGGGCGAGTGGGCGCCGATACGTTGTCGGGGCTGGCCTGTCGGGTCGACGGGGAAGAGTGGCAAACCCTGGTGTCTGAAGCCCGCGCCGTGCCGGAGGGCTATCGGCCCGCGGCCGGACCCACGGATACCGTGGCGGCAGTACTTGCGGGGCTGCAGGCCGGTGAGCCTTTGACCGAGGCGGAAGAGGCGGCCCGCTTGCGCCGGGCGGGGCAATGAGGGCTGTGACGGCCGCCGCATGGCGTCCCCGGTCCGGTTGGCTCGGTGCCACTTGGCTCAATGTCATAGGTTCGTGTCTGCTGGGCTTTGCCGCTTCGGCGACCCTCGCCGAGGAATCCCCGTGGAATAGCCTGCGGGACGCAGTGGATCTGTCGGTGTCGGCCGGTGCGCGCCACGAAGACAATCTGGTGGTCGAGGAGCTCGACTCGGTGTCCCGGGAGTCGGGCTCGGCCTGGGTCGGCTCGGTGGACCTTGACCTGGAGCAGGAGTTGGGCGGTGGGCGCGAGATCGGTGCCGGCTATTTTATGGAGCAGCGACGCTTCGACCAGCACCCGGATTATGATCTGGACCTGCACTATGGTTACGGCAACCTGAGTCAGCGGCTGGGGGCGGTGCGTTGGACCACGCGCCTCGATGGCAGCATTGCCTATTTGGGCGGCGTGCGCCTGCTGGAGAACCGGCAGATCGCTCTGGAGGCGTCCCGTTTGTTTAACCGCGTCTGGTATCTGCGCGGGGAGCTGGCGTTCAAACAGACCGATTTATTGCAGGCACCAGAGCGCAATAACGACGATACCCGGGCGCAGTTCGCGGGCTATTATTTTCTGGACGGAACGGCGCACTACCTCAGCGCCAACTACCGGTTCAATGCCAAGCGCGCCGAACAGTTCCGGTTTGATTATGACGGGCACCGGTTTGGTGTGTTGTATAACCGTCGCCTTTCAGACTGGGCGACGCTCAAGCTGGATTGGCGCTACGAGGAACGGCAGTACCTCAGTGGTGCCTCGACTCCCGCCAGTGGCCAGCGCCTGGATGAGCGTGAGCGGTGGCGGGCGCGCCTGGAAATCCCGATGGGTAAGCGGTTGGAGCTTGAGTTGCGCTATGAGCATCGGGACTATGGCTCCAATCTCGAGAGTGTGGATTACACCGACAACCGCCTGGAAGCGCGCTTTACCTTTGAGCTGCTTTGAGGCGTCGGGCCTCAGGGGGAGGCCGGCGTTATCAGTTGGCTTTTCCCCGGCAGTCCAAGGCCGAACAGCGGGTCCTTACCGGGTTCACCCAAATCCACCGTGTCCTCACTCAGCGCTTGAAGCGCCTGCCCCGGCGAGCCGNTATNGGCNANNTGCCGGGCCANNAGNGCNGTGACCACNGGCGNNGCAAANGANGTGCCGGANACCNGGGTAAAACCNTNNTCNCCNGAAGCGNCGGTNAGGTTGACGCCATAGGCGGCAAAATCCAGGTGATCACCACGCACCGCATAGGGGTAGAGGTCGAGCGNCCGGTCGACGGCGGTCACNGCCACCACGGTGGGGTAGGCGGCCGGATACTGCGGGTCGGCGAGTGGGCCGGCATTGCCCACGGCGGCAACGGGCAGTATGCCGCGGGATCGGATCTGTTCCAGAACGGTTTCCAGCGTCTGATTCGCGGGACCGGAGAGGCTGATATTGATAACCTCCACCGGCCGGGACGCCAGCCAGTCCAGNGCCGTAATCAGGGTCTGGGTGGTAGCAATAGAGCCANACTCGGCCTGTTCGGAAAATACCGAGGCAATGTATAGCTCGGCATCGGGTACCAGGCCCTCCCAGTCTTTAGTTCGCCCCACCAACAGCGATGCAANGGCGGTTCCGTGCTCCAGATCCCGGACAGAGGGGCGTNCGGCGAAGGCTTTCTGTTGCAGGCGCGCACGGGCAAACGCAGGGTGTCGGGTATTCACCGGTCCATCCAGCATGCCAATGGCGGTACCCGAACGGGAGGGCGCGCCGGGGCGGTAAAGCGCTGACAGGGTCAGGGGGGCATCGGACGCGGTTGTCGGGCCCTGGTGGTATTCGTAGCCGTGGTTAAAGTCGACCGACAGCCCCGGATAGCGTTCGCGCAACTCGGTGCGAAGTGCTTCCAGCGGCACGTCGCCTTTGACCTCAAAACTNCCCAGATTGGTTCCCAGTGCAGAGAGCGGCCGTCGCTCTCTGAGGTCCAGTGCCGGGTGGCGGCTTAACTGTTNCAGCAACTCNTCGTCCGCCAGNACCAGCATTTCGTTGCGGACGATGAGGTCGCCGGTATTGAGCTCGATCAGGCTGTCCAGATCCTCTTCCAGCGCGTCCAGCAGCCGCTCCTCCAGAGCGTCGGCCAGTTCATCGTCCTCATCGAAGCGATCGTCCAGGTCATCATCGTCCAGCTCATCCTCGAGGTCGTCGTCAATGTCGTCGAGCTCGTCTTCCCAATCATCCTCGTCCAGTCGATCTTCAGCGGCTTCCTCCGCCAGGTCTTCGGCAAGGTCCTCGGCGTCGTCATCCAGGCTGTCTTCCAGCTCATCTTCGGCCGCTTCTTCGGCCAGCTCCTCGGCGAGGTCTTCCGCATCGTCGTCCATGGCGTCCTCGGCAGCGTCTTCTGCAAGATCATCCAGTTCATCTTCCAGTTCGTCGTCGAGTTGGTCCTCCAGGTCATCTTCCAACTCGTCTTCGATGTCATCATCCAGATCGTCCAGCTCGTCCTCAAGGTCTTCAAGCTCATCGTCGATGTCGTCGTCCAGTTCATCCAGGTCGTCGTCATCAACCTGGGCCAGATAGAGTGTCTGGGAGGAACTGGTGAAGGAAAAGGGCGAGTCCGCCTGAACCGTTCCGGCACCCAACACAACGCCCAGCAGACTGGCGAGTAGCAGGCGAGGGCTGGGTAGGAGACCGTTTGCAGGCATGGTTATGGGCTCGATTCACGTCGAAGGGGNGAAGCAGAATAGAGCAGGGACGACAGGTTTGGCAATCGATGGCAAAGTGCCGGGCCCTTTCCCTGTGGCCCGGCGAGTGGTTACGCCTTATGACTCGGCGCTGTCATCATCNTCCTGATCGTCATCTTCCTGGTCATCATCGTCCTGATCGTCGTCTTCATCTTCATCGCTGTCATCGTCCGAATCGTCATCATCGTCACGATCGTAGGTGGTTTCGACGTCGTCATCCCAGTCGAACTCCACTTCCTCGGCAATCAGCAGACCGTCAGAGCAGGCGGCGGCATTGTCTTCGTCGCTCTCGGCTTCGATCACCGCACNGCCACTGAGGGTCGTGAAGAAGCTCGCCCGGCCGAGGATGCTGTCGTCGTCATCGCCAAAGGCGTCATCGTCCACAATGCTGGNGGTATCGATGGTCACACCCAGGATGGTGAAGGTGCCGGCGGAGGCATCAATGCTGTCGGCGTCTACCGGGCCGCGCAGGGAACANTCCTGATCGTCCTCATCGTCATCGCGCTCGATCCGGGTCCAGGTAAGNGTGCCGTCTTCGGCGAAATAACCCCGGGCTTCAATACTGTCGCCCGCTTGCAGCCGAGCCATGAAGTCTTCCGGGTTGAGGCGATCGCCGTCGTCCTCATCGTCGTCTTCCACCCGGCTCAGGCCGGTGGGGGTGACGGTCACGCCCAGGCGGGTGGTGAAACTGGTGGCGCCGACGGTTTCGACCCGATCGGAGATCTCCACATTGTTGTTCCACTCGCGCTTGATGCCATCGTCATCGGTGTCGATTTCCAGGCGGCCTTCTGCGTTGAAGGATCCCTCGATTTCCACTTTGACGCCCACCAGGCTGACCAGCGCACTGGCGTCTGCCATGGGAATCACCACCCCGTTGATGGTGACGCTGTTCGGGGTGCTGTCGGTATCGACGGCCTGAATGATGCCTTCGATTTCGAACTCACCTTCGCGCTCATCGTCATCGTCCCAGCGATCGTCTTCNCGTTCGATTTTACTGGCCAGCAGACTGCCGTCGGCCTGAACCTCGCCTTCGACTTCCACAAACCAGCCGTTGCTGAGCTCACCGTCTTCGATGTCATCGTCCAGGGCGGACAGGTCGTAATGAACCAGCAGATCCCGGATCATGAAGGTGCCATTGGTGGTATCCAGATCGGCGATGACCCCTTTGACCTCCGCTTCGTTGCCATCGTCGTCGCTGTCGTCGTCATTCTGGTTGAGACGTTCCAGACGGGTGGCAATAAAGCCCTCTTCCGTCGGGAAGCCGCTGACCTCGACCACCACGCGGCCCTGGCTGCTGTCCAGGTCGTTCAGGTCAATGCTGCCGTCCATATTGGTGTCGGCAATGTCGCTGCTCAATACCGTGTTCGCATCCACGGTCACGGTCTGACCGAGTACCACCAGGGTGCCCAGGGTGGGATCCTCGGCGTTGGGGGAGACGGAACTGACCGGCCCTTTCAGGTCTTTGTCGAACATCACGCGGGTAGCGCGGCGGTCGTCTCCGTCCTGTTCCGCTTCGATCTCGACCCGCATGCCCAGGCGAAGATCGTCTTCGGACATGCGGCCTTCGCCTTCAAACTCAATCTCGGCGTTGGCGGTGTCGTAGCGCACCCCGTTGACGTAAACGCTGCCAAACCCGGTAATGACACCGGAGGAGCTGACTTTGTCGCTTGAATTGTTGCCGCCGGGGTTGTTGGCGTTCGGGGCGGAATCACTGCTGCCGCCGCCGCAGCCTGTCAGAGCCAGAGCGATGGATGTGGCCAATGCACTTTTTTTCAGATGTTTCATGGCGAGACCTCTTCGTCGTTGATCGCATTACCAAGGCGGCGTGGCGCCACCTTTCCGTGTGTTTCATTAGCGACAACGCTTGGCGCCGTATTTTATTCCCTCGAGACGGATCGGTTTCTCAAAATGTGCGGGGCGTCACACAATATTGGGGGTTGGTGATGGCTTCGCTCACAGAGGCTGGAGCGTCTGGGTCAGTTGGGTCTCATGGTGCTCGCCCGGAATATCGGTTTTCCGCCAGCGTTGGCGCTCGCGGACGATCAGATGACCATCCAGTACCTGATAGTGTTGGGTGGACTCCTCCCGGTACTCGCCGCGGATGACAAACAGCAGGCTTCCCTTGGCATGAAGATTGAGACGGCTGGCCAGGGGCTTCCCGGCTTCGTCCACCCAGACTTCCAGGGTGGAGTGGAACTGTTTGACGTATTTCCGGGCTCGCTCGTCGAGCACCGTTTTGTCCCGGTCAAAGATCAGACGGCGGGCAGGCCGGCCCTGCCAGCGGTCGGTGACGAGGGTCCGAAAGCTCGATCGTTGGATTTCCCGGCGCAGCGGGGCGGCGGCATTCAGAAGCGGGCGAACCTCGTTCAGGTCCAGGCGCCACATGAAATCAGTGGTGGGGGTGCGGGCATCCGGGTCCTCCAGTAGGCGGTTCGCTTCGGCATCGAGCCGATCCAGCAGTGGCCAGCCGTAGGTCACGCTGATGCCATCAGTGCCCCGGTTGATGACCGTGTTCACCGACACCTCGACTTCCTCCCGGTCGTCGCCTTTGCCCTCGGCACGCCAGAGCGCCGATAACAGTTGTACGCGAACGGGGCGGTTGTGCTCCAGCTGGTCGAGGGTCTGGAGCAGGTCTTCCGGCTGCGAAGCGCTCGCGGGTAGCGCCATCAATAGAGCGGAGGTAAGCCCGCTCAGCGCAAGAGTGCGGCGCAGGAATCCGGAAAGCAGCGGCATNTGTCATCCCTCAAAAACGGTCGTAGGTCGGTGAGTACTATACGACGCTTCGACTCCAAACCGTGAAGAAAGCTCCTTTGATATAGTGACGGTATGAAAGACCTGATCCGCCAATTCGGTCGCCTGCGTCTGTTGGCGCTGGTGCTGACCTATCTGCCGCTGACCGCGGTTCCGGTGGCCGGCGTGGTCTGGCTCTGGCAAACGGGGTACCTGGCCTATTGGTTGTTGCTGTTGGCCATTTGCGGCGGCTGTGCGCTGATGCTNCAGCTGTGGCTGGCGCGCACCGACAAGCGCCGGATTCCGGACGCGCGCACCGGTCCCAGCGGCCACTGGTCCACGACGGCCGAAGGCGCCTGGACCCAGGTGGAGGCTCTGGCGCAGAGCGCGGACCCCGCGGAATACGCCCTCAGCGACGGTTCCGCACTCTGGCTGCTTGGACAGCATGCGCTGGAGCGGGTGGCCGGGCACTTTTTCCCGGATAAGGAACGGCCGCTGCTTGAGCTGACGGTACCCCACGCACTGTTGATCATCGAGCGTGCCAGTCGAGAGTTGCGTCAGGAAATTGTGCATACGGTACCCTTCAGCCATCGCCTCAGTCTGGGCAACCTGGTGCGGGCCCGGCGCCTGCAACAGACCGCCACGCGCTACCACAATGCGTTCCGCATGGGGCGGGCGCTGATCAGCCCGGCGAGTGCACTGTACCAGGAGTTCAGCCGCGCCGTGGGCGGCCATATTCTGGATTACGGCAGCGAGCGCATGCAGCGCTGGTTGCTGCAGGAATATGTGCGCAAAGTGGGGTTCTACGCTATTGAGCTGTACAGCGGAAACCTGTTGCTTAGCGGCGAGCTGACCGCCGGCACGGGGCAGCCGCTACAGGTGCTGGTGCTCGGCCCGGCCGGCAGTGGTAAAACCAGCCTGCTCGAGGCACTGGCCGGCGGCCAGTCCGACATCAACCCGAACGCCAGTGATAAGTGGATCAACGCCCAACGAATCACGTCACCGGTCTGGGGCGAGCTCGAACTGTGGGATACCCCGGCGTGGCCAAAGTTGCCCCGGCGCCGAGCGCGCGCGGCGGTGGCAGCGGCCGATCTCATCATCTGGGTCAGCGATGCCGGCGCCGAGGGTATGAAAGACGATGCCGAGCAACTGGCGCGACTGCAACGCTGGTTGGGGCGCCGCGCCGGACAGCCGGAACCGCCACTATTGGTGGCCCTGACGCACCTGGAGCGGAAGGGAGAAGCCCTTTCGTTGGCGGTGGTGGCAGAGCAACTGTCGATTCCGGCCGAGCAGATCATTCCTCTCTCACTGGCGGACCCAGACTCTGAGCAGGCCCGAGAGCCATTACAGGCCGCCTTTAACCAATACTATGCCCAAGCGGAGCGGTGCCACTACTGGCGATACCTGCACCGGCGCCGCCAGGCGGAGAATAGAGAACTGTCGGGCCGCCAGTTGCGTGGCGCCGCCGGCACGGCATGGCGCGCGGCGCGTGGGCTGTTTCGTCAGGGGCCCAAGGAGTAAGCCGACGCAGAGCCACCCATAAAAAACCCCCAGATCTTGCGATCTGAGGGTTGTTTATTGGTGCCGGGGGAAACTGAAAAGAATTAATAAGATATTGAATTTTATAGTATAAATGTTGGTTCAACTAATCTCTGGAATACCGCTTGGAATACCTGTCACATCCGTGAACCGGCGGTTCAAGGTGGCCAATAATGGTTTGGTTGGATAGATGGGTAGCACAGGTACTGCTTCCTCACTCCCTTGGGGGCTTTAACGCCGGTGCTGACATGGTCGGCTACTGGCTTTCTTTTCGTTGCCTCAAATCATCCTCCACTATTTTCTTGGCCTCCTCCTCAATCTCTGCATCTGTTAGTCCAGCTTGTTGCTGAAAGCGACGTAAGAGCACCTCTTGTCTCATAATGATTTCGGAGTAGTGCTGGACATGCGCTTCAAGCGACTGGATGTTGTGCTCCAAGTTTTGGATTTTAGCTGAGTCATCTTTCTGCATCACATCCTTGATCGACTTTGACTTTCCCTTCGGCTTGTAATTTTGCCGAAGATGGGATTTCTCAGCCTCAATTGCTGCCTGCGTATCTTTTTTCATCTGTGCCGCTAGTTGGTCTCCGTGGTCAATTAAATACTCCAGGGTTTCGTGTAAAGACGTGAAGTTCAATTGCTGTGCGACTCGTCTCAGTCTCGCTTCGATATGGGTGCCCAACGTAAACGAGTACGGCTTTTTGTGGCTCTTGAGATCTCTTGCTCGCTTGGCCACTGAGTTCCACGCGAGACACATTTTTCTCAGCGTTTCCTGTTGGCCGAAGGACCCACGCTCAGCAACTTGGAGTATCCGCTGGAGCAGTACCTCCGTCTCAGTCTCTTCTTTCATTGCCATCTGGGAAGGTGCCTCCGCGATTCGGGGTATCCCTCGTTCATCAAGATAATTGTGTGCCCAGACGCACTGGGAGGTTCCGGGGGCATTCTCTTTTTTTACCCATCTCTCCCATTTCCTATAGCTATCATAAGTATTTTTCTGATTCATTTTGTTAATCTATATTTTGATTGCATCAAGAAACATTACAAGTAATATTACCAATTATATTAGACTATAACAGCTGTTATCTGTGTAGAATAGACCGAATTTTTCAGCGGCTATGGTAGTGATTAACTTTGTTTCAGCTATTGACGATTAAAACACCCGGGCTATCTCCAGCCCAGAAGTACGCTTTGTGTCGGCTGGTGACGCTAAGTAAAAACGTACGTGCAGTTCACTATTCTATATCCGAGCTAAGCACCATGATTGGAGTCAAACCGCATGTATTGAGGTCGGTAATCTCCGGATATTTGGTCCGGAGGGGATACTTAGCCAAGTATGTAGAGCCAGTGCCCCATCTTCCTGGGCAAGCTAGTAGAGGACGGCCGAAGTATCATTACCAATATACAGAGGGCTTTGACGGGAGCTTTGAAAAGGAGGTGGTGCTTGGGGCTACCGACTATCATAAAGACTTGGTTGAAACTCTGATGAACACTCGGTGCTCCGAGGAGTTAGGTCCAGAGGAAACATTGCTTCTAGCTGTACTGCTGCGATTTGCTGATATGTCGGGAACAGTTCGGACTTTGGGCCTTTCCGCCCTGAAGGGCTTAATTGGTGCGAGCCGAAGTAAGGTGCTAGCCATGCTGGAGTCGCTCCAGGCAAATAAGCTCTTACTGGCTAGATCACCGGGAGGGACCAGCCCGAGTTTATTTGGTAAGGTGAAGTCGCTATATATCCTCGACCTTAAGAGCCTTTACGTCAGAATGAATATTGACGAAAGCAGCCAGCTATACAGGGTTCGGATGTACGCTGTTCGCTACTCAGATTCCGATATCGTTTCGATGACTCTCGGACTTTTTCGAGAGGTTGAGAGGCTAACCAGGATAAATACTAAGATTCGCCGATTGGCCTCGGAAGAGCCGTCAGACTTGGTCTCCGGCCGAAAATGGGTGCGAAGGGCTTCAGTAAATGACCAAAAAATTAGGCTCTTGGAGCTTAAACTTTGCGGCATCCTGGATATTGATCTCGACAAGAGCCCTGTCTGCAATCCCTTAAAGCAATCTGCCAGTAAGACCAGTGTCGATCTTCTGCGACGCAAGGTTAGTGACTATGCGTGTGCGCTTCTACTGGAAGGTAAAGATACGCAAGGTGGGTTTGTAAGGGAGGACTACGAACTTATCCGTGAGCGTATCGAAGCTGATATCGAAAATGTAGAGACGCAGGGTGATAAAACGAAAGAGAAGGTTGCAAATTTCATCTACTGGGCATCTGTCAAGGAAGCTGAGGTGATTTCTGCTCTCGCTATTAGGATAGACCCCGCTACGGGGAAGCCGGAGAAGCAGGACGGAACGCTTACGTCTCGTTTCGACGCGATCACCGTACTGCCGAACTGCGGCAAGGACGACTATAAACGAGTGATAGTGGCCACGAGGAAGTAGAGTTCTGCTGGAACGTGGGTAATAGTTTACTTATAGGGCACATCTCATGAACGGATCTACAGGAGTCCACCATGAGATTTTTACGCCTCAAAGAGGTAATCGAGTTGACCGGCCTGAGCCGGTCCACCATCTACAAATACATCGAAGACGGGCTATTTCCCCGCTCCGTCTCCCTCGGCGGGCGGGCTGTTGCCTGGGTTGAGCAAGAAGTTCACGATTGGATACTGGCTCGGATTGAGGAGCGGGACCAAGAGAAGCCGGCGTTCTCCGACCGCGCCGTCGCCTGATAAGGCGTGGTTTTCCTTCCGTATGCGAAACGGTAAGCGAGCGTCTGGCCAGGCGTCAGGGGGTGGGGCGCAGCCTCACCCTCTGGCACGGGCTGTGTTGCTCAAAAGCGCAGTGTGACGGCAGTCACATTCCTGGATTTAGCGGATTATGGCCCGTTGCGTCTATGGCACGGTTCCGACACACTTCGGATCTCTGGAGATCACAAAAGGGACCTGCGTATGTCATTACCTCACGAGCACGTCGTCAATCACGCCATCAGCCAGTTTGCCCGTCTGGAGCAGCCCAGCCTGCTGGACTGGAACCACCTGAAAACCCTTTCCCAGATACAGCGAGGATTGGCGGAATATGAGGCCAAGGGCCGGGGTATGACCTTCGAGCAGCTCATGAATGAGAGTCACGACTGTAAGCGCCTGGCTCGCCATATGACGGCGAGTGGGGACCCGAGGCCCAGCCAGAAGTGTGACTGCCATGCCATTATCGCTGGTAAGGACCCCAGATCGGTGCCTTTACGGGCGGTTATGGCTTGGGTGAAGATGAGGATTGATTTCCCGTTGAACGGGGCTTGGCTTCCTCACAACACCGCTGCAAAGCCCCATATGCCCAAACACTTGAGTCAGGCGGTCCCCCATAGCAGAATTCACCGGAATGGCTATTACCTGTCTAACGTCAATTACTTTGTCCGGTCCGCGTCAATTATCCTGGCCGGTTGAGCTGTCGCCGGTTTAAGTGGCGGCGGTTTGCTGCAATTGCTGCTG
>NZ_NZQP01000040.1:0-50812 GCF_002695945.1 Marinimicrobium sp.
GAGCAGGGAATGATCTCGCGGTTGATCGAGGCCAAGCCGGAAGAGTTGCGAGTGTATATCGAGGAAGCGGCGGGGATCTCCAAGTACAAGGAGCGGCGCCGTGACACCGAAAACCGCATGCGCCGCACCCAGGAAAACCTGGAGCGCCTGACCGACATTCGCGATGAGCTGGAGCGTCAGCTCAGCCGCCTGCAGCGCCAGGCACAGGCCGCGGAGAAGTACACCGAATACAAGAAAGAAGAACGCCAGCTCAAAGCCCAGTTACAGGCCCTTAAGTACCGAAACCTGGACGATCAGGCCAAGGCAAAGCAGACCGGTATCCGCGACCTGGAGCTGCGCATGGAGTCTTTCGTCACCGATCAGGTGAACAAGGATACCCAGATCGAGAAGTGTCGCAGCCAGTACACCGAACTTCAGGATAAATTCAATGAAGTTCAGGGCCGGTACTATGCCATTGGCGCGGACATTGCCCGCATTGAACAGACCATCCAGCACGCCCAGGAGCGCAGCCGCCAACTACAGACCGACCTGGAGCAGACCGAGCGGGACAGCCGCGAAGCCGAAGACAGCCTGCAGTTTGACCGGGAGAAAGCCGAGGGCTGGGAAGCCGAGCTGATGGAAATAGAGCCGGAGCTGGAACTGGTTCGGGCCGCCGAGGAGTCCTCCGGGGACGCTTTGCAGGAGTCGGAAGAGGCCATGCAGCGCTGGCAGACCGAATGGGATACCTTCAACCAGCGTGCCGCCGAGCCCCGCCAGCGGGCGGAAGTTCAGCAGTCCCGGATTCAGCATCTGGAACAGGTTCAGCAGCGCCTGCTGCAACGGATCGAGAAGCTCAAGGAGGAGAAATCCAACCTTCAGTTGGGCTCCGACGATGAAGAAATCGAACAGCTGAACGAACAGTTGGCCGAACTGGACCTGGTGGTCGAGGAAAAACGCGGTCGCAGCGAAGCGTTGGGCGAGGAACTGGAAACCCGCCGGGAAGACAACAACCGCCTGGCGGACGAGCTGGATCAGGCGCGCAGCAAGCTACAGAGCCTGCGCGGCCGCCACGCCTCCCTGGAAGCCCTGCAACAGGCCGCCCTGGGTGAGAAGAGCGAGGCCGTCGCCGACTGGCTGGCCGAGCAGCAACTGACCGACCAGCCGCGTGTGGCGGAAACCCTGACCGTGTCCGACGGCTGGGACAAGGCGGTCGAGACTGCCCTGGGCAACAGTCTGCAGGCGGTCTGCGTGGACGGTTTTGATGCGGTAGCCAATACCCTCGGGGGACTCAGCCAGGGTGAACTGGTATTGATGGATACGGCCCGCCGGCCGGGCGCCGTCACCGGTGACAAGGCGGAGCGCCTGCTGGACAAGGTTCAGGCCGACTGGGATCTGAGTGAGTTGCTGCGCGGTGTCTACATCGCCGAAGACTTGCCCTCCGCCCTGGCGCTGCGCTCACAGCTGGAGGCCGGCGAGTCGGTGATTACCCGCGACGGCCTGTGGCTCGGTCCCCAGTGGCTGAAAGTGGCCCGGGACACCGACGCCAGCGACGGTGTGATTGCCCGCCGTCAGGAGCTTGAAGAGCTCGACGCCAGCATTGCGGAACTCGAGGAAACCGTTGCCCGTCTGGATGAGGCCCGCACCGAAGGCCGCGAGGCCGTGCAGAACCTCGAGCGCGAGCGGGAAAACCAGCGTCGGGAATCCGACGAGCAGAGCCGCCGCGCCGGTGAGTTGCGAGCCCAGTTGAGTGCCAAGCAGGCCCGTATCGAACAGATCAGCGTTCGCCGCGAGCGCACCGAAACCGAAATCCGGGAAGCCAGTGAACAACTGGACCAGGAGGGCGAACAGCTCGCCGAAGCCCGGATGATCCTCAGCGAAGCCATCGAATCCATGGAAATGGACACCGATGAGCGTGAGCGCCTGTTGCAGCAGCGGGATGAAATCCGCTCCGGTCTGGATCAGGCCCGGCAGAAGGCCCGGCACGATCGCGACAAGGCCCATGAAATGGCCATGCGCGCCCAGTCTCTGAAAACCCAGCTGGACAGCATTCGCTTGGGTATTACCCGCCTGCAGGAGCAGACCCAGCGGCTGCGCGAACGCAAAGAACAATTGCTGGAAGCACTCGGCGAAACGCGGGATCCCGCCGAGGAGCACCAGCTTGAGCTGGAAGCGAATCTGGACAAGCGCCTGGCGGTCGAAGGGGAGTTGAGCGAGGCTCGCCGCGCCCTTGAAGAGGTCGAACAGGAGCTGCGCACCGCCGAACAGGCCCGGCACAAGGCTGAGCAGGAAGTTCAGGCGGTGCGGGCCCATCTGGAACAGGAGCGCCTGGCCGCCCAGACCTTTGAAGTGCAGCGGGCCGGGCTCGCCCAGCAACTGAAAGAAGATGAGTTTGACCTGGACACCTTGTTGGCGGACCTGTCCGAGGACGCCGAAGTGAAGCCCCTGGAGCAGGAGCTGGAACAGGTGGCCGGCCGCATTGCGCGCTTGGGCGCCATCAACCTGGCCGCCATCGACGAGTACCAGACCGAGTCAGAGCGCAAACAGTACCTGGACGCTCAGGATGAAGACTTGCGCGAAGCGCTGGAAACTCTGGAAAACGCGATCCGCAAAATCGACCGCGAGACCCGGACACGGTTCAAGGAGACCTTTGACGAGGTCAACAAGTCCCTCCAGGAGCTGTTCCCTAAAGTGTTCGGCGGCGGACACGCCTATCTGGAACTTACCGGCGAAGATTTACTCGATACCGGTATTGCCATCATGGCGCGGCCACCGGGCAAGCGGAACAGTACCATTCACCTGCTCTCCGGTGGGGAGAAGGCGCTTACGGCCATTGCCCTGGTATTCTCGATTTTCCGCCTGAATCCGGCACCATTCTGTATGCTGGACGAAGTGGACGCGCCGCTGGATGACGCCAACGTGGGCCGCTATGCCCGCATGGTGGAAGAGATGTCCCAGCACGTGCAATTCATTTATATTACCCACAACAAGATTGCCATGGAGATGGCGCACCAGTTGATGGGTGTTACCATGCACGAACCGGGCGTATCCCGCCTGGTTACTGTGGATGTGGACGAAGCCGCGGAACTGGCAGCGGTATAATGCGCCTCGGGCGAGCAGACAACGGAGTAATTGACGGTTAACGCTATGGGTGACTGGCTGACGATACTGATTATCCTCCTGATCCTCGGGATTCTGCTCGATGGCTGGCGGCGTATGCACAATGCCCGCAAAGACTCCCTGAAGGTTTCGCCCTCGGTACGCCGCTCAGCGGGGTCGAGCAAGGCGGCCGCCGACGACTATAGCGCCGAGCTTCCCAATGGCGGTGCGCGCGTGGTGGCCTATCGGGAGACGCCGGAGGATGAGCGTCCTTTCCATCACGCCCCCGTGGATGAAGTCGATGACGATCGGGACCTTGATGGTCAGGATTTTGATGATAGAGCGTTTGACGATCGCGAAGCGCTGCAGGAAGAGGACGGTGAGCTGGCCGAGGACGACGAAACCAACCTCGATCAGCAACTGGCCGAACTGGACAGCGAAGCGGCCGAAGCCGAGACTCGGCCGCCCGCCACCTCCAAGCTGACCTCTGAACGCCAGCGCCCGGAAACCCACCGGGGCATTCCGGAGCAGGTCACGCTGAATCTGGACGAATCGGTGCCCATTTTGATGGAAACCACCGGCGAAGATACCTTTGAGGACGATCCGGAGCGGATCGAGCCCACCTTGGGTGGAAACGCCGACAGCAGCGTATCCAGCGCCAGGGCGGCCAAGCCGGAACCCTCGAGCCCCGCCCGCAGTGAGGCTAAAAAGCCCGAAGCGCCGGTGGCAAAATCGCCCAAACCCGCGCCCGCAAAACCCGAGCCCCGGAAAGCCGAAAAAGGGCCCTCTGACCGTCGCAAAGCCAAACCGGAGGAGCCGCCGAAGGCGCCACCGCAGCCCGATGAGGTGCTGATCGTGAACGTGATGGCGCCCACCGGTGAGCAATTCCGCGGGGACGCTCTGTTGGACTCGCTGGTGTCAGCGGGCCTGCGCTTTGGTGACATGAACATTTTCCATCGCTACGAAGGGGCCAAAGGTGGCGGCCCGATCCTGTTCAGCCTGGCCAATATGGTCAAGCCCGGCGTCTTTGATCTGGACACCATGGCGGACTTCACAACGCCCGGCGTCAGCCTGTTCATGACGCTACCGCTTGAAGAGCGGGTCGAGCTGGACAATGTGGAAGTGTTCGACGAAATGCTCGAAGCCGCCCGGGCCATTGCCCTGGAGCTGGGGGGCGAGCTCAAGGACGAAAACCGCAGCGTCATGACCCGGCAGACCCAGGAACACTGCCGCCAGCGCATCCACGAGTTCGAGCGCAAGCAGCTGTCCCGGATGCCGCACTAGGCGACCTGGGCACGAGCCCACGCTGAACCGTCTGACAATGAAGTAACCCGACTGCCAGGATAATTCCGTACATGGCCAAATCGACCTCTGCCATTCCGGCCGAGACCAGCGCCCGGGCGCAAACGCTCCGGGCCGAGATTCAGGAACACAACTACCGCTACTACGCGCTGGACGAGCCCCGGATTCCCGATGCGGCCTATGACCGGTTGATGCGCGAGTTGCAGGATCTGGAAGCCGAGTATCCCGAGTTGGTGACGCCGGACTCACCTACCCAGCGGGTTGGACAGACACCGCTGAGCGCCTTCGCCACGGTCACTCACGAACTGCCGATGCTCTCCCTCGATAACGCGTTCGGCGAGGACGACCTGATCGCCTTCGACCGGCGGGTCCGGGATCGGCTGCAGGACGACGCCACTATTGAATACGCCTGCGAGCCCAAGCTCGACGGCATTGCAGTGAGCCTGCTGTACCGCGATGGCCTCCTGGTGCGCGGCGCCACCCGGGGAGACGGCACCCAGGGCGAAGACATTACCCAGAATGTCCGCACCATCGACTCGATTCCCCTGAAACTGCGTGGCTCCGGGTACCCACGGGTGCTCGAGGTGCGCGGTGAAATTTACATGCCCAAAGCCGGCTTCGAAGCCTTGAACGAAAAGGCCCGGGAAAAGGGCGATAAATTGTTCGTCAATCCACGCAATGCGGCCGCTGGTAGCCTGCGGCAGTTGGACGCGCGCATTACCGCGACGCGCCCCCTGGAGATGTGTGCCTACAGCGTGGGTTATGTCGAAGATGGCGAGGTACCCGCCAAGCACTCGGAAACACTCGAGGCGTTCCGTGACTGGGGCCTCAAGATCAACCGTGAAATGCGGGTAGTGCAGGGCGCAGATGCCTGTATTGAGTACTACCAGCAATTGGGCGAACGGCGGGCGCAGCTGGATTACGACATCGACGGTATCGTGTTCAAGGTCAACCGCCGGGACCTGCAGGACGAGCTGGGCTTTGTGGCCCGCGCGCCGCGCTGGGCGATCGCCTATAAATTTCCCGCTCAGGAAGAAATGACCCAACTGCTCGACGTCGAGTTTCAGGTCGGGCGCACTGGCGCGGTCACTCCGGTGGCGCGGCTGGAACCGGTGTTCGTCGGCGGCGTCACCGTTTCCAACGCCACCCTGCACAACCGTGACGAAATCGAGCGACTGGGCGTCAAAATCGGTGATACCGTCATCGTGCGCCGCGCCGGGGATGTGATTCCGCAGATCGTCTCGGTGGTCACCGACCGCCGCCCCGACGATGCGCGTGAGATTGAATTTCCCGACCACTGCCCGGTGTGTGGCTCGCCGGTCGAACGCGTACCCGGCGAGGCCGTAGCCCGCTGCGACGGCGGCCTGATCTGTGCCGCCCAGCGTAAAGAGGCCATCAAGCACTTTGTCTCCCGCAAAGCACTGGACGTGGATGGTCTTGGCGACAAGCTGGTGGATCAGCTGGTGGAAAAAGGCCTGGTTAACGCGGTGGCCGATCTTTACCACCTGACCCGTGAAGACCTGACTGGGCTGGAACGCATGGGCGAGAAGTCCGCGGACAACCTGCTCAAGGCCCTGGACAACAGCAAACAGACCACCCTGGCCAAGTTCATCTACGCCCTGGGTATCCGTGAAGTGGGGGAGGCCACCGCCCGCAATCTGGCCCAGTACTACGGCAGTCTGGATGCCCTGGCCCAAGCGGATGAAGAGCATCTGCAACAAGTGGACGATATCGGCCCTGTAGTAGGCCACTTCGTCGCCGAGTTCTTTGCCCAGCCCCACAACCGCGAGGCGGTAAAGGCTCTGCGCGACGCCGGCATTTCCTGGACGGAACAGGCGCCCATTGACCGTGGGTCCTTACCCCTGGCGGGGCTGACCTACGTCCTGACCGGATCGCTGGAATCCCTGACACGGGATGAGGCCAAGGAACGTCTGCAGGCCCTGGGTGCCAAAGTGGCGGGCAGTGTGTCGAAGAAAACCGATTACCTTGTCGCCGGCCCCGGGGCCGGCTCCAAGCTGAAAAAAGCCGAGGAGTTGGACGTGGATATAATGGACGAGGCCGGCCTGCTTGAGTTGTTGAACCAGTGGGAGCAGAACTGATGCGAGCGCTGAGTCTGATGCTGTTGGCACTGACCACACTGGTTGGTTGCGCCTCCGCTCCGCCCAAGAGCAGCGACAACATCTGCGACGTCTTTGACGAAAAGCGAGGTTGGTACAAAGACGCCCGGCGCGCCGAGCGCCGTTGGGGCTCGGACATCCCGACGTTGATGGCCATGATGTACCAGGAATCAACCTTTCGCCCCAAGGCCAAGCCGCCGCGCACGAAAATCCTGTGGGTGATCCCGGGTCCGAGAAAGAGCAGCGCGTTTGGCTACGCGCAAGTGAAAGACGAAACCTGGAAAGAATATCAGCGCATGA
This sequence comes from Marinimicrobium sp., assembly GCF_002695945.1. Classification (NCBI taxonomy): domain Bacteria; kingdom Pseudomonadati; phylum Pseudomonadota; class Gammaproteobacteria; order Cellvibrionales; family Cellvibrionaceae; genus Marinimicrobium; species Marinimicrobium sp. The sequence continues at coordinate 6,795 of NZ_NZQP01000040.1, forward strand.
GCGGTAATCACTGGGCCAGCCGCAGCTATTTTGCAGACGCGATTGATTTTGTCGGCTGGTACAATGCCCAGAGTAAAAAGCGGGTTGGCATCGACAAAAACGACGCCCGAAATCTGTACCTGGCGTACCACGAAGGTCACGGCGGCTTTAAACGGCGAACCTTTGATCAGAAAGCGTGGCTGGTGGGTGTTGCCGGTAAAGTGGAACAGCGGGCTCGGCGCTATCGCGAGCAATTGAAGTCTTGCGAAAGGCGTTTCAAAGGCCCTTGGTGGTGGCCGTTGCGGTAACTGATGTCGGATTACGCGCTGTGCGCTAATCCGACCTACGGAACTGCGAGTAGGTCGGGTTAGCGAAGCGTAACCCGACAAAAACATTGGTCAGGCAGTCGTGAAAAGGAGCGGCTATGGATCAAGAATCGATTGTGTATGGTTGCATCAAGGACATGGCGTATCTTCCCTCGGAAGGGCAACGCCTGCTGGTCAATCGCGACGCGATGTTGACGTTGCCGCACGCGGACGATTGGCCGTTTTTGTCCCAGGAGATGTTTTCGATTCCGCAGGTGGAGGTTCGTCCAGGACACTACCAGACGGAGGTGATGCATTTCGGCGCATCCTATAAAGCCGTTGAGTATGAGTGGGATCAGTGGATCGCACAGTTTGAGGATTTACTGAGCAAGATGTATTGGGTCTCGGCCACGGTACACCTGGAAACGGAGTTGTGCGGCACGCATACATTCACCTGGGAGTCTACGGCAAGCTACCACAAGCCGGGCTCAGGAGATATGCAGGTACGCTGCGAGTGGTCGCACGAGGGTGCTCTGGCGGTTTGAAGGCGACGATACGATAACTTTCGGTTTAACCCGAGAGCCCGGCGGCTACGGGGTATAGCCATTGGAGACCCGCCGTGAACCCATCCATGGGGGCTTCTCGTCGACATCCATGTCTCCGAGAGTCTCCAATGGCTATACCCCGCATCCGCCTCAGCACTGACGTAAGCGAGTTGGGTGCGGCACCGGGATCGCTACGACCGCACGGAGGCGGATGCAAGGTAAGGGGTTTCGGAACCGTCGCTTCAGGGAGAAGCGATGGAGCCCCATGGGCCGCTCTTTGGCATCCATGCCATCGCGGCATTCGTGCATCCATGCACGTCACGGGTTTATGCGTTTCCGAAACCCCTTACCTTGTAGCCGCCGGACCTTCCGGCTAGCACGTAAGGTTTGTGTCGGATTACGCTTCGCTAATCCGACCTACGGGGTCATCCCGTGAGTAGGTCGGGTTAGCGAAGCGTAACCCGACAAGCCCGGCTATTTTGCATTCGTACTTGTTACGCTAAGAATGTTTGGCGTTGGCCACAATCAAAAATCGATCAGAGGTAATCAATGACCAACGATACTCATCCCGAATTTCGGTTTCGTCGGCTGCGGCGGACGGGCGCGCTGCGCGACATGGTTCGGGAAACCCGGCTTGAGGTCAGTGACCTGATATTGCCGTTGTTTGTCGAAGAAGGCATTGATCAACCCGTCGAAATAGGCAGCATGCCCGGCGTGGTTCGCTACCCAGAAGCCCAGCTCGCCGACAAAGTCACCAGCGCCTGGAAAAAAGGCATTCGGGCGGTACTGCTGTTTGGCGTGTCCCGGCATAAAGACGCCGAAGGCTGCGACACATGGAACCGCGAAGGCCTGATGGCGCGGATGATCCGCACCGTCAAAGCCGCCCAGCCCGAGATGTGCGTCATCAGCGACAACTGCTTCTGCGAATATACCGATCACGGTCACTGTGGCGTCGTCCATGGGGACGATGTCGATAACGATGCGACTTTGAAGAACCTGCAGAAGCAGGTCGTGGTGGCGGCCAAGGCCGGGGTCGACATGATTGCCCCCTCCGGGATGCAGGACGGCATGATCGCCGCCATCCGTGCCGCACTGGATGCCTCCGGTTATGGCCATATTCCGGTGATGTCCTACTCCACCAAATTTGCGTCCGCCTTCTATGGTCCTTTCCGGGACGCTGTGGACAGCAATTTCAAAGGCACCCGGGCCAGCTACCAGATGGACCCCGCCAATCGTCGGGAAGCGCTGGCGGAATCCCTGCAGGATGAGGATGAAGGGGCGGACATTCTGATGGTCAAGCCGGGTATCGCCTATCTGGACGTGCTGGCGGACATTCGAGCGCATTCCGCTCGGCCGCTGGCGGTGTATCAGGTCAGTGGCGAGTACGCCATGATCAAGGCCGGCGCCGAGGCCGGAGTGATTGACGAACGGGCGGTTGCCATGGAAAGTCTGTTGGCGTTCAAGCGCGCTGGGGCCGACTTGATCATTACCTATTTTGCCGAAACCGTAGCCGACTGGCTGAACGAATCCTGAGGTAGTCATGAAAGCGATTTTTGCCCTGATGGGCGCCAGTGTCCTGATGATTGTTGTCGGCGTGTTGCTGATTCTGAATCAGCCTGAATCCGAACCAGAGGAGCCGGCCCGGGATATCGCGGTCATTCCCGCGCCCGCCGAGCGTGATTCTGAAATCCCCCAAATCGAGGTGAATGCCGAACCCGGCAGTGAGGCCTGGTGCGAGCAGATGATGAACGTCCCCAATGCCGACTGGTCGCGGGAGGATTCCCAGACCTTTGCCGACCAGTGTATTTACGATTAACTGCTGAATGTTCTTCACCGACGAACGTCCCCATTTCTTCAATCCGCTGACGGGAAAGTACCGTGAAGTGGTCGCGGAATGCCTGCGTCTGTTGTACCAACGGCTATACACCGATCTGCGGGATTATGGCGCAGGCCTGAATCGGGAAGGGCTGCTGGATATTTTCAAGGAAGCGATAGCCCGCACTCCGGTTCTGGACAGTCGCGACGAGCCCGGTGACAGCGAGGGGCGCTTCAAAACCCAACGGGAACTGGCCGGTTTTATTGTCAATCGACTGCTCGAAGCCGGCTGGCTGGAGCGTCGGGTAGATGATGCCAACCTGCAGAGCAGCTACGGCTTTTCCCGCATGGGACGGCTGTTTACTCAGCCCTTTGCAGCCAACCAGCACAATGACTTTCGCACCCGGCACCGTAACACCCGCAATACCCGCAACAGTCTCCAGGCCTTTCTGGATCGCGGCGAAGTCCACGACCTGCTGGATGCCTACGAATACTCCGAGCGGATCATCAGCGACTTCACCGATGTGATTGCAGAGCTGGAGGAACGTAAGCGGCAGTTGGTCCGCGATGTTGAAGCCCGGCAGTTGGTGCAACAGGCCAGCGATGAATTTTTCGACTTTATGGAAAAAGTCTTCAAACCCGATCTGGAAGTCCGGCTGTCCGCCGATAGCGTAGAGAAATACCGGGACCAGGTGGCCCGGATCATCAGCCGCATTCGGCGCAAACGCAAATACGGAGAAGGCGACCCCGAAACGGCCGAGAAAGACTGGCGCGCGGTGATGGAGTTGCGCCTGCGAGCACTCTTGCCGCAACGGGTGGTGCCGGGTAGCTCGCTACTGGAAACCCTGCTTCAAACCATCGAGACGCGACTGAAAAATGCCTGCGATGTGATGTTGCCGGCCCTGCGCAAGGCCCTGAATACGTTTACCCAGCGGGCCGATATCATCATCCGCCAGCTAAGCTATATTCATGCCCAGAGCGGTGACGGCGCCCTGGAGCTGTGTCAGTTGTTGGCGGCGCAACCTCGCGAGCGACAGGACGAACTGTTGCAGCGTCACGGCGAGGACTGGTCCGCACTGCACTTGCGCTATATCGACCCAGGCCAACTGGTGCTGCGTGAGCGACGCGCCCGGGCCCCCATTCGCAGTGACCTGGACGATGATCAGCCCCTGGACCGGGACGCGCAACGACAGCTGTATATTCAGCAAGCCCTTGAACAGGCGTTTTCGCTGCAGGGCAAGGATGTGCGCGCCTACGTACAACAGGCGCTGGACGAACAGGGGCAGGTCAGCAGCCGGTCGCTGACCGCCGTGAGTCTCCCCGAATTGTTGAGTCTGGCGCGGGCCACCGAGGTGGGGGCGGCGGCCAACCTGTCCTCCGAGTTCGGTTTTCGGGTGCGTCAGGATGAGGCCTGGTTGGCGGAAAGCCCGCGCATTACCGAGGGTGATTTCTTCACCCACCGCGACGAATACATTATTGAACTGACCGAGGATGCCAATGAGCCCTCTGACCGATAGCCTAGAACGGGCCCTGGAGTCACACAACCTGACCCTCAAGGAGTGGCGGGAGTTGATTCAGCGACTGCTGGACTATGGCGTATTGTGCCGGGACGACAGTCAGGTGGAAGCCGAGCTGTACGATCGCTTTGAGCGCATTGAAGCCCTGGTGGATGACTACCTCAGCCTGATGGGGGTTCGTCTGCAACACGATACGCGCTTTCAGTTTGTCCGCCTGATCCCGCCCGGTGCGAGAGTGCCCGGCATTGAAGATGAAAGTGACGAGCCGTTTAACGGCGGTTTTCGCACCCGCCTGAATCAGGCGGAAATCGCCCTCGTGCTGATTTTACGCGCCGAGTATGACAAGGCGGTGCGCGAGGGTGTGATTGACGAACAGGGCTGCGCGACCCTGTCACTGGAAGCGGTGGCGCTGGCCAGCAAGAACCTCCTGCAGCGCAGCCTGCCCGAAGCCCTGGCGGAGCGCCGTCAGCTGTTCCGCCGGCTGCGTCAGTTGCGGCTGATTCATTACGCCCAGGAGGCGGATCTGGAGCAGACCGATAGTTGGATCAAGGTGCGGCCGTTGATTGTAAACCTGGTGAACAACGAGTGGCTGGATAATTTGCGGCATGACATTGAAGCCGAAGCGCCGACCGCGGAGGTGTCCGGCGAGGCCGAACCGGAAGGCGCATCGATATTTTCCGGGGAGCGGTGATGGCGGCCGAGATGGGTTACGGCGGATGCGCTGCGCTTATCCGCCCTACGCAAACCACGGCAGTCCGCGTAGGGCGGATAAGGCCAAAGGCCGCATCCGCCGTAACCCAAACTTGCCGTAACCCCAGCCACATGACCGAACAAGAACCAAGACGCACTTGGTGAGACCTGATTTATGTATCTGAAGAAGTTCATCTACATCCACTGGGGCAACATCCCCAATACCGAATGTGAATTCGGCCCGATCAATCTCTTCTCCGGAGGGAATGGTTCGGGTAAAACCACTGCGGCGGATGCCATTCAGACCATCATGACCGCCGCCCACGACAACCTGTTCCATTTCAACCCCGGACAGGACGAAGCCAGCCAGCGCGGGCGGGGTGGCAAACAGGTGCGCACGCTCGCCTCCTATGTGCTCGGCTGCGACGACGGTGCCTACGCGCGGCCCGAAGGTTGTGATGGCTACCTCGGCGCGGTGTTTTACCCGACCCCGGGAGAGACCAGTGAGCCGTTCACCGCACTGATCGGAATGCGTGCCCACCTGGAAGGCTCCGGCCAGCAACGGGTCGCGCGTCTGGACGAGCTGCAATTCATGTTATTGCCGGGTGTTCAGCTCGGCTTATCCGATTTACTGAAGAGCGATACCGGTGGCCGCTATGTGCTGCCCCTGGATCGGGCGTATGGCCTGTTGCGGAAACAGTTCGACCCTGAGTCCGTCGAGAAGTATGACAAGAAAAAAGCCTATCTGGGCCGATTGTATGGTCTGATCCGGGACCGACAGGATGCCGTGTCCGAACGGGAGGCGATGAACGCCGCCCGGGCCTTTTCGCGCTTTATGGCCTACAAACCGATCAAAGGCATTGACGAGTTTGTGGCCAACGAAGTGCTGGAACCGCGCGATCTGGGCGAAGCCATTCGTTCCGTGTCGGCAATGCTCAAGCGCATTCACGGCATGGAAGCCGATGCCCGACAACTGCGCGAAGCCATTGAGCGGCTCAACCAGGGCCGACTCACGGCCGGTCACTTTGTCGATCAATGGCTCGATTGGCAATTGCTCCATTACGGCCTGGCCCGGCGCCGTTACAACGACTGCCAGAACCGCTACCTGACCGAAAAGCGTAAGCAACAAACGCAGCGCGAGGCGGTGGAAGCGAACCGGCAGGCCATTGAGTTGAGCGAGCAGCGCCGGGATGACCTGCAGCAGCAGTTGTTGGATCTCAACACCCGACGCCTGGGCATTCCCGGGTTGCGGGAAAAAGACCAGTTGGCTCAGGAACGCAAAGCGGAGGAGCAACGGCTGCACGCGACGGTGCCGAAGCTGTTGGAACAACTGCAGAAAGTCGATCGCAATCGCGAGAGTGCCAAGGTATTGCACGACGGCTTGCGCCGCACCTCTTTGTCTTTGGTGTTGCCGGAGTTGGCCGATAAAACTCGCAATGCCCGCCTCAAAGCGATTGCCGAGGATGACACTCGGCTGGACGCCCATGAGCTGCTCAACCGGGACTGGATTGACATCAGCCCGTTGGAATCCCGTCTGGATCAGGCTCTGACGCAACAACAGCAACACCGCCAGTTGTGGTCGGACTGGTTTGAGAGTGAAGAGGGCACCGCCAATCTGCGGGATCGCCTGGCGCGCGAGTGTGACAAGCGCCAGCAGGCCTGCGATCAGGTACAGGCGCGAACCGAGCGTTTGGGGCGGGAAATGGGCGCATTGGAAGCCCGGGAAGTGAGCTATCCGCCCTACGTGCAGCAGGCATTGGCGGAACTGCACAAGCAGCTTCCCGAAGCCGATGCCCGGGTGCTGTGCGATCAGGTGGAGGTGACCGAGCCGGAGTGGCAGTCCGCCATCGAAGGCTATCTGGGCGGCGCCCGTTTTGGTTTGATTGTGGACCCGGATTATGAGGCCGAGGCCATTCGATTGGTTCGCTCCCTCAGTGGCGTCGGTCAGAAGGCCCGGGTGATTCAGGGCCACAAGGCCCGGCGGGATAATGAAAAGCTGGGTGCCTTGCCCCAGGGCAGNGTGGTGGAAGTGATGCAGTTCAACCACGACACCGCCGAGCAATACCTGAAGGCGAGCTACGGCTCAGTGCAGCGGGTACCGGATGCGGANACGCTGCGCAATACCCGNCGNGGNGTCACACGGGACTGCCTGGGCTCGGGNAATTANTCNCTGTTCCGCTGCGATATNGCCGACAGCGANCTGGTGTTCGGNCAGAGCGCCCGTGAGCGCGCCCTGGCGGCCCGCCGACNGGAGCAGGANGCGTTGACCCGNGANTGGCAGGCGAGCCGGGANCTNGCCGTCGAGGCGCAACAACTGCTGGCCGCCGTGGACGGACTGCGTGTCCCCGAGCATGGCGACTGCCTGCAGACCATGCTCAGCGCCCAGCGNCGCNTGCAGTCNNTGGAGCAGCAGGCNGAGCAGCTCGACCTGAGNGCCGGTGANGCNCTGGAAGAGGAGCTCCAGGCGTTNAAGGGCCGGGTGGATGANCAGGCNGCTCAGGCNCGGGCGCTGAANGAGGAGCGNGCCAACCTGCTNGCGGAATTGAAGAANATCGACAGTCGCTGCCAGACTCTGGATCGGGATCAGGACCAGACTCTGGCNGTGGTGGAGCAGTGCGAACAGAGCCTGGAAGGCCTGGATGCGCTCGCGCCGGGGTTCGATGCCGAGGNNNGGTTGGCCGAGGTCGACGAGGANCTGCGCGAGGCCCGCTATTATGAGGCCCGTCTCGCGGACGTGCAGGGCGAGCTGAAAAGTGCCCTGCACAAACTGCAGCAGNGNGTNNTGCAACACAATCANCAGTGCCGCCCGGCGGACGCNTTCGCGCTGGAACTGGACTTCAGNGACGAGTTCGGACGGGAGAATTTTGCCCGCATCTGCCAGTTACGCCGCCAGTTCGACAGCCTGTACAACCGGGACAAGAACCACATCCTGGCNCAGCGNCACAGCGAACTGCAATCCCTGCGGGACAGCTTCAACAANGCNTTTGTCACCAACCTCTGTCACTCGATCTACCANGCNATCAANGATGGCAAGCGGGTACTGGAGGACCTTAACCGGGAGCTGGAGCACCACCGTTTCGGNGCGGACCGGGAGCGNTTCCGGTTTGATTGGCAGTGGGTGCCGGAATTCAAAGAGTACTGGCAGTTTTTCAAGGCGATCATCGATAATCCCAGTCTCGGCGACGGTGCCACCCTGTTCGATATCGAGCTTGAACCNAAGCANCAGAANGTGCGCGAGCGGCTGATGACCATGCTGCTGGATGAGGACGAGCAGAAGGCGCTNNGGGATCTGGAGCGNATCGCGGATTNCCGGAATTACCGCCGCTACGAAATCTACAAGGAGCCGGANGGCAAGCAGCCCATNGCTCTNAGCCAGTANGGNACCGGTTCTGGTGGCCANTTGGAGACGCCNGCGTATATNATCCGCAGTGCGGCCATTACCTCGGCGTTCCGCTTTGGCGAGGGNAACAGCCATTTGCGNATGGTNTTGGTGGATGANGCCTTCTCNAANATGGATGAACACCGCTCNCGGGAGGTNATTCACTACCTGACCGAGAGCCTGGGNNTNCAGTTATTGTTCATCATGCCCAGCAGTAAATCCGGTCCGTTCCTGGAGNTGATNTCCAACCAGTTTGTGTTCAGCAAGTGCGCCACCCGCGAGCGGGTAGGGGAGTTGCAGACCCGGGTGGTGTTGGATCGACAGGANTGCGACCGGGAGCGGATTCAGGAATTGATGGCNAACCACCGCCAGACGATTCGCCAGCAGGCGGAGTTGGATTTTCTGGAAGAAGTCGAATGATATCAAACGATACNNTNCAATCCCGGTTCAACCAACTGCGTACCAACAAAGCCTTCGAGCTGTTTGTGGTGGGCATNATCATCTTCTCGGCTCTGGTCATCGGGGCCAAGACCTATGATATNCCGCCGCTGATCTCCAACGCGATTGTCATTACCGACTGGTTCATCACCATCTTCTTNCTCNTGGAAATCACCATCCGTTTCCTCGGGGAACCGCGCAAACGCGACTTTTTCAAATCCGGCTGGAACATCTTTGACACCACCATCGTGNTNGTCAGCCTGATNCCCATTGAAGACAGCGAACTGGCCCTGGTGGGCCGCCTGGTNNGGGTNTTCCGGGTGCTGCGNATGGTGTCCATCATCCCGGAGCTGCGCACNNTGCTCATCTCCNTGCTCAAAGCNCTGCCACAGCTCGGTTATGTGGCGCTNATGATGTTCATCATNTTCTATATCTACGCCGCCATCGGCAGCATGTTNTTTGCCAGNGTCAANGANGAGCTCTGGGGNGATATCGCCATCAGNATGNTGACNCTGTTCCGGATCATGACCTTTGAAGACTGGACCGATGTGATGTANGAAACCATGGTGGATTACCCNTTCAGTTGGGTNTTCTACGTNACCTTCATNTTCCTGTCGGCNTTNGCGTTTCTGAACATGATCATCGGGATCGTCGTNAACGTNNTGGACGAGCAGCACCGCAAAGAGCGCCAGGANGAGGGCGAGCCNACCTTGCGGGAGTTGCAGANTGAGCTGCGCGAANTNAAGGANCTGGTGCGTCAGTCGAGCCNACCCCGAACACCTCAGGAGTAACCTCATGGCCACAATNGATTCCNTNNTNGATCGNCTCGATCAGCTNNTCGACCGGGCGGAGCGTTTNCTGCCNGNCNCTGACCCGACGATTGACTGGACCGCCCAGGCCTTTCGCTGGCGGACNNNCAANGGTCGNGGNTTTCTNCAGGCGGTGNGCCACCCGCATCGNGTGGCGCTNGANGCCCTGCAGAATATCGATNCCCANAAAGAGGCCCTGGTGCGCAACACCCGGCGCTTTATTGAGGGCAAACCGGCCAACAATGTGCTGCTCACCGGCGCTCGGGGTACCGGTAAGTCCACCCTGATCAAGGCNGTCTGGAANACCTTNTCCGATCAGGATCTGAANNTGGTCGANGTGGACAAGGCCGACCTGCCAANCCTGNNCGATATTCTGGTGTTGCTCGAAGAGCGGCCNGAGCACTTNATTGTGTTCTGCGANGACCTGTCCTTNGAGGAAGGTGATATCAGTTACAAGGCCCTGAAATCGGCNCTGGATGGGTCGATTGCCGCTCCGGCGGANAACATTGTGTTNTACGCNACCTCCAANCGNCGNCACCTGTTGCCCCAGACCATGCGNGACAACCTGGATGTCAGTTATGAAGAGGGCGAACTTCGCCCAAGCGACAGCATTGAAGAAAAAACCTCCCTGTCGGACCGGTTCGGCTTGTGGTTGAGCTTCTATCCGTTCAGCCAGACCGAGTACCTCGCCGCCGCCCGCTATTGGNTAGAAGCGTTGGGCGGACACTGGAATGAAGACGTGGAAGCGGAAGCTTTGCTGTGGCACCGGACCCGGGGCGCCCGCAGCGGCCGGGTTGCCTGGCAGTTTGCCCGGGACCATGTCGACCCCGCCTGACGCAAGCGACGTTACAAACTGTTAACAGCCCTCTACAAAAGGTTACAGATTCGTGACCCTGGCTTTGCTAGAGTGGCTTACATAACGACCAACTGCAAGGAATCCCCCATGTTCAAACCGTTTATGGCGGCCGGTGCTCTGGCAACGGCGGCGCTGCTCTCCAGTACCTCAGCCCTGGCGACCATTGTTGAATTCGAGACCGAGCTGGGTAATGTTCAGGTCAATCTGTACGATGAAAGTACCCCGGAGACCGTCGAGAACTTTCTGTCTTATGTGGAGTCCGGCGCTTACGACAATACATTCTTTCATCGCCTGGTGCCCGAGTTCATCCTCCAGGGCGGCGGTTTCCGATACATCGAAGACAGTGGCGATGTGAAGAGCATTGAGACCGGTGATCCGGTGATCAATGAACCCGAGTGGTCCAATCGGCAAGGTACTATTGCCATGGCCAAGCTGGGCACCGATCCAAACAGCGCGACGTCCCAATGGTTTTTCAACCTCGAGAACAATCACGAAAACCTGGATGTTCAGAACGGTGGCTTTACCGTGTTCGGTGAAGTGATCAGCGGTATGTCGGTTCTGGAGGACATCGCCGAGCTGCCCCGTTTCAATCTGCAGGGCGCGTTCACCAATCTGCCGCTGCGCAATTATGGCGAAGAGGAGCTGGAAAACGATGTGGAAGTCGATTCCACCCATCTGGTGAATCTGCTGTCTGTGCGCATCATTGACGATGCGGAGAACTCGGCGGCCGATCTGGACCCGGTTCCCAATACGCTGATCGATTCCGTGGAAGACAAGGACTCCGGTGGCAGCTCCGGTGGTGCCATGGGCTGGTTGACGTTGATGCTGGGATTGTTGGGGTTGCGGAAGGTTTTGGTGAGTTGAGATCTTGTCGGGTTTCGCGCTGCGCGCTAACCCGACCTACTGGAAAGCAACGAAGTCCCTCGTAGGTCGGGTTAGCGCAAAGCGCGTAACCCGACAATCAAGCTCCGAGATTTCACACTTCAATCGAATCAAACACCGTAACCTTGCGCCACAGGTGCGAACATTCTTCCACAAACTTCTGGTGGATCGGGTGCACCTGGTAGGCGTTCTGACCTTCAACATCATCAAACATCAACAGCTCGGATACCTGGTAGCTGTTATCCACCACGTCCCGCTTTTCCGTTGAGGCCGGCACACCGATGTGAATGCCGCGCACGGTTTCAATGTCCTTGAGGGTTTTCAGACCCGCGATCAGGGCATCGCGATCTTCTGTCGATTCCGGATTCTTCAACCAGAAAAACACCGTATGGGTCAGCTTCGGAATCGCCACGGTTCCGTGCTTGTGGTGTTTGTGGTGGCCATGACCGTGGTCACCCTGATGCTTTTCTTCACCGTGATTGTGGGCCTGAGCCGAGGGCAGCATGGCCGCAGCGCCCAAAGCCGCTGCACCGGTGATGAATTGCCGACGATTGGAGAGATCTTTCATTGTGATTGTGCTCCTGTTGGGAGGTTTTTATGAAGGCCGGTGTCGGTCAGGATGACCAACCGGTCTTGTGGTGAAAGGTTGAGTGCCGCGTCCCGCTCAGGGTTCAATTGCAATCTGCGTCCCTGATGCGACTCGTGATAATAAACCCCAAGCGCCGTTTCGCCACGCTCGGCGACAAGCGCTTCGAGCTTCCAGAAGGGTAGGGAGCCCTTGATGCCGTAATCCCCGGTTGGGCGGAAATAGATCTCAGCGCCACCCTCAGTGAANAGTTCATCAAACACCAGGCGCAGCTCCGGACGCAAGGCNACCTGGGCCAGAAGATGACTGAGAATCAGCGGGCTGATGATGGTTTCACCACGCTGGTGCCCGAGCAGAATGGCGTTGTCCGGATCGCTCAGCTCCACCAGCAGTTGCGGCGGATCATCGGTCTGTTTCAGGTGCTCTTCGAGAATGCTCTGTCCGACGATGGCACGGGCGTCGGCCTCTTCACCACTGTTTACCCGGTCACTGCTGGTCAGAACAATGCTGTCATACTGGGCGGGTTCAATGTCATACAGCTCGCCTTCCTGCATGAAGTCGGTTTCGATATGTCGACATTGCGCTTTGATACTGCCCATGTGGTAGCGATCAATGAAATTCTCCCTCTCCTGAGCCGACAGAATTGAGACGATGTCCAACTCAAACCGATACTGGCGATAACTACCCAGCTCGTGCACCAATGCGGGAAGGCGATCGTTCCAGCCGAGAATCAACACTTTCTTTTTGGTCAGGCGGTTGGCGGGTTTATGCTTGTCATCCAGCGCTTTGCGCTCAAGCGGATTCAGCCGGTACCCCGAAGCCTTGAGTGGCTGGGTATCATTGAATTCCGGAGCAATGAACACGACTTTATCCGTCTCGGTTACGACGGTGTCAGAAGGAGCATTCAACTGCACACGCCAGTGCTCCTCTTCCCGGCGCAGCAATCCGCAGATCACAGCACGTGGACAGCGCACGGCGATGGACGCGAGAGAATCACCGGCAAAATGTTCGCCGCTGCGGACATAAAACTCGTTACCGCTCTGATCGGTCAGCAGCTCATTGTAGACCTCTGATAAACCGGGATGAATCAGATTCTGGGCCATGAGGCTGGCAATGGTGGCATCCCCTGGGACCACCTGAAGGGGCCCGGAATAAGCGCGGCGGGCGATGGGCAGCTTACGCAGGTCCTGGATTTCCGCCACGACAAATGGCCGGGTGACATTCTGCCTGCGGGCCAGAGCATCCAATGACATCAGTGCCTTGATGGTCTCTACATCGGCGCTGACCAGACTGTTGAGTTCGTGGGAATCGCTGGGAATGATGACCGCGGCGGCGTTCAGACAGGCCGCCCGATGCAGGGCATCGGGCTGCAGAGCACTCCCGGAGCGCAGCACAATCTGCCTGGCTTTGCGACCGATGCCCGGCTCGGCGCGCAGTTCTTCAGCCTGTAGCGCCGACATATCCTCTGCCAACACCACCAGTTTGAGACGGGAACTGTCGTGCCCCAACAGGTGCTGGCGCATCGACCCGGAGGCACTCAAAAGCTCTCTGATCAGGGGCAGGGTGCGGCTGTTCCAGCCAATGATGACCACATGATTCCGAAAGGCCACTGGCGTCAGGCCCCGCTCAAGCGCGGTCATCCGGGCGATCAATGAACGAGTGAGAATGGCCACCAGGGTACCCATGAATACCACATAGCCACTGACCGTGAGAATCGTCGACACAAAGCGCAGCCAGGAGCCCTGATCATCGCCCAGATAGCCCGGGTCCGTCAGGCGCAGAAACGCCCACCAGACCGCGTCACCCACGTCTTCGCCTTCGCCGGCCGGGAACGCCAGGAGGCCGCCGGTAATGGATATGAGGGCGATGATTGCACCCACCACCAGCAACTGAAAGAGAGCGCCTTTGACGAATTGGCGCTCAACAAAAAATTTGACCCGGTCTATAAAACGCAGTGGCAGCATGGCAGCTCCTGTCCCGACGAGCTCAGTGCATCAGTGAGGGCTGCCAGTATACCGGTTTTTGCGCTCAGTCCAATTCAGAACCATGACGGTCAGGGAGGGCAACATGGTGAGCGTCACCAGTGTGGCGCCGATAATGCCCGCCATAACGATCACCCCGACCCCGCGGTACAGCTCGCTGCCGGCGCCGGGCAGGAACACCAGGGGTGCCAACCCGACAATGGTGGTGATGGTGGAAATGGCAATGGGGCGCAGGCGTGAGCTGACCGCTTCGCGCACCGCATCGACCGAGTCCATGGCCTCCTCCTTGAGGTTACTGATGGCACGGTGAACGATCAGAATCGGGTTATTGACCACGGTGCCCATGAGAATCAGAAANCCNAGCATGGAGATCATATCGAAGGGCTGACTGATGCCGCCCAGGCCGAGCGCGGAGGTGGCGCTACCCAGGAGGTTGAGCAAGGCGAGCCCGGCAATCCCGCCGGCAATGCCCAGCGGAATNGTGGTCATGATCAGCAGCGGATANCCCCAATGGGTAAAGATGGCCACCATCANCAGATAGACAATGAACAGCGCGACCAGATAGTTNCTGCTCAGNGACTCCCGGGTGGCGTCCAACTGGTCGGCCGCCCCGGAAATATTCAACGTCACCCCCGTGGGCACCTGCCCATTTTCCTGCAGATAGCCTACGACGTCTTCGCGCACGCGCTNGACACCGGTCTCCAGGGCGACTGAGCGGGGTGGGATGATGTTCAGCGTTACGGTACGGCTGCCGTCGAGCCGGCGGATGCTACTGGTATCCACCGTTTCCTCCATCCGGGCGAAATCGGACAGGGGCAGGGTACCGCGCTCGGGCACAAAGACGGCGATATCCTGAAGCGTATCCAGNTCCGCGCCGGGACCCTGCTGGTTGTANAGNTAGATNTCGATTTTGTCATCGGCGAGGAAGAACTCATTCACAAAAGCTCCGTCGGTCAGCGCCGACACGGAGAAGCCGATGTCCTCGGTAGTCAGNCCGAGCTCCGCCGCCCGATCCCAATCGGGGCGGATTTCCAGTANCGGCTGGGCCAGGGANAGACTGGAAGGNCGGGTCTGGATGCTCGGGTTGTCAAACACGGCCTCAGCGCGCGCGTAGGCGGCCTGCGCCACCTGAAACAGGCTGGCCAGATCCGGCCCGGAGATATCCAGGTTGACGCTGCGTGTGCCGCCGTCGTTGCTGCTGATGATCGAACCGCGCGCNGCAAANGCCCGCATTCCGGGATAGGTTTCNTATTGCTTGACCAGGGCGGCCATCAGNTCCTCGATCTGCCCGGGATCCTTGGATTCGGTGATGATCCTCAGGCTCTGGGGCGAAATACCCAAGTTGATGTATTTCATCGCCGGTACCTCGGTTTCACCCCGTTCGAAGGCTTCCGGCTCATCGTCCACGTAAGGCATGAAATACTCCTGAAGCTCCATGCCGATGGCTTCCATGGTTTCAAGGTTATAACCCGGNGGGGCATTCATGGAGGCGAAGGTTTTCGGCTCTTCACCCTCGGGCAGGTATTCCGCNGGNGGNGTGAGGAACAACACAATGGCNCCACTGATCACAATGGTGGCGACNATGGCACTGATACGCCGCCGGGGTGTTTCGATCAGCCAGTGAATNTGCCGNGTGATCCGCTGCTGAAGCGGATGGGCTTCGTCGCCACCGGANGCGCCTTCAAATTTCAGCCNNGCGCTNGCGGTGGGGATGACGGTAATNGCCACCAGCATGGACACCAGGATCGATGCGGAAATGGCGATCGCAATATCCGANTAGAGCTGNCCCGCCTCTTCGGCGATAAACACTACCGGCAGAAACACCATTACGGTGGTCAGGGTAGAGGCCAACACCGCCGGCCAGACTTTCTGGACCCCGGCAACGGCGGCCTGCAGTTTCTTCAGCCCTTTGCGACGCTCGAGTTCGATGCTTTCGAGCACCACAATACTGTTGTCCAGGGTCATGCCGATGGCGAAGGCNACNCCNGCCAGGGAAATGACNTTNATGGTNCGGCCNGCNATCANCAGCCCNAGGAANGCCGCNATGGTACAGATGGGAATNCCCACCACACCCAGCGCAGTGGCCCGAAACGAACGCATGAACGCGTACATTATCCCGGTTGCCAGCAGGGCACCAAGAATCAGGTTTTTCCAGACATTGAACACCGAGGCCTGCACATACACCACATCATCAGCGGTCAGGGCCAGTTCCATGCCTTCCGGGTTGAGCAGGTCCCGGTTGATGTTTTCCACCTCGGCCATCATGGCGTCCTTGATGGCAATCACGTTGGAACCGCTCTCCCGGCGCACCGACAGACTGATGACGGGACGGGTGTTGACGTAAGAGGTCTGGCGAATTTTGAANTGATCGAGTTCGACGTCGGCCACATCGGACAGCCGGGTNATGCTGTCNCCNCGGCGCTCCAGGATNAGGTTTTCCAGANCCTCCAGGTCCTCGAAGCGACCCATGGTGCGCAGCAGGTAGCGCCGCTTGCCGCTTTCCACTTCACCGCCGGACAGGTCCCGATTGCGCTCGCGGATGGCATCGCGCACTTGCGTGAGAGTGATTTCCCGCTCCGCGAGGCGCTCGGGGTTCAGGTGAATCTGGATCTGGCGTTCGGCGCCACCCCCGACGTTGACTTCAGACACNCCGGGCACGCCGGACATACGCGGCCGGACATTGTCTTCGATAAAATCACGCATCATGTCCATATCCAANCCCCGAGGATTGCCCTCCAGCGGGGAGATTCTGAAATACATGAACGCGTTGGAAGAAAACGACGTGGCGTAGACACTCGGCTCGTCGACGTTTTCCGGGTAAGAGGGGACCTGGGTCAGGGCGTTATTGACGCGGATCAGGGTTTCGTTGATGTCCACCCCAAATGGAAACTCGAGCTCGATCTGGGCGGAACCGAAATCGGCACTGCTCTGCATTTCCACCAGGTAGGGAATGTTCCTCAGGTACTCCTCCTGTTCGATCAGGATCTCCTTCTCCACATCCTGGGGCGTGGCGCCGGGCCAACTGGTACGGATGGAAATGGTACGGACTTCCAGGTCCGGAATCATCTGCACCGGAATGCGCAGCGCGGCCAGGATACCGAGTACGCAGATGATCAGAACGGTGACAGTGACCAGAATGCCGTGACGAACAACCCAGGAAAACATCAGCGACTCCCTCCNTGGTCATTCGCGTGACTCTCTGCAATGCGCTCGGGGACAACGTTTTGGCCTTCCTGCAAGGCTTCATTACCCAGGGTAACCACCACATCGCCCGACGAAAGACCCGAGCGGATCTCCACCCAACCAGAGGCACTGATTCCCGGAGTGACCTGTTGCTCGCGTACACCGCTGACTTGCCCCTGTTCCGCTTCGGTAATCACCCAGACACTGACCCGGCCATCCGGGTAGCGGATCAGGGCGTCACGCGGTACCGCGAGCCCGGTACGGTCGGTATTGAGCTCCAGAAGCCCCGAGGTGGACAGGCCGGGAATCAACTCCGGTGCATCGTCGGGCGGTGTCACGCGCAACAGAAACGTTCGTGCGCCGGTCTCGCTGAGTGGCACCTTGCGATGCACCCGTCCGATGACTTCGGTGTCGGGGTAGGCGTCAAACCGTAGGGAGAGGCTGGATTGTTCGCTGACCCTCGGGAAGTACCGCTGGGGCACCTGGAAATGCACCCGCAGTGGCGCACTGGCCACCAGCTCCATGAGCGGGTTGCCGGGAGACACCCACTCGCCCAGATCCACCTGACGAGAGCTGACCACACCATTGAAAGGCGCTCTGAGCTGGTGTCGCTCCAGTTCCGCCTCCAGGCGATTCAGTCGGGCCCGGGCGGCATCGCGATTGGCCCGGCTGACCCGCTCCTCCGCTTCCAGGCGCCGAATGTCACTGGCGGCAATGGCGCCATCGCGCAGCGATCGGGCTTCATTGAGCTGCCGCTCGCTGTCGGCCCACTGCGCCTCGGCGCTGGCAAGGTCTGCGGCGGCCTGATCCCGATCGATACTGACCAGCTCGGAATCCAGCTCCAGCAGCAGATCCCCAGCCTCGACCCTGTCCCCGGCATCCACGGCCAGCCGGGACACCAGCCCGGCCACCTGGGGCGAGAGCAGCGATCGCTGCTCGGCGGTAACCGAGCCGGTCAGGGGAACCGTTTCGATGACCGGCCGCTCAACCACCCGAACCGCCTCGACTCTGGGCGGCTCCTGGGCCGAGGTCCAGGACGCCGCCAGAAGCAGTAACAGNCCATACAATGGGCGAGGGGAGGCGATCATAGTCATACCGGTTTGTCTCCTGAGTTCCTTCGATGCGATCCAGCATACCGTCTGAGGGAAGCGGCGCAAATATCCACCGCGTTAAGATTTGTCGTCAAACCCGCGCAGAGCGGGGCGTTTTGCTCGGCTTTATGCTAGGGTATGCTTCCCGGTGCGGGCGCTGTGGCGCCGTCGAGGGCCAGTCCTCCGCACCCTGGTACCAGAATTACGGAATACGCAGTATGAACGATCAGTACGACCGCCGGAACGCCGCCTGGCGCGCCGCCCAACAATGGCGAGAAAAGGCCCAGTCCAGCTCTCGGTGGCGAGGCCCCAAGCTATTTCTGGCCTGGGTGGTGTTTGGCCTTCTGATGCTTATTGGCCTGGTCATAGCGCTGGTATTTTTGCTGGTGGGCTGGCTGGCCATGCCGCTGCTGCGCCGGCGCTTTCGCAAGCGCACCGAACAGATGCGCGCCCAGGCTGAGCAGGCCGCCCGGCGAGCTGGTGGCCATGGTCCCGGCTCCGGCAACCGGGGCAATGTGATCGAGGGTGACTATTCCGTTGATAAATCCTCCTCCGAGAGCGACCGCCATGATCGCTCATAGCGCCAAGGGGCTGGTCATCGCCCTGGTACTCGGCGTGCTGTCTGGCTGCGCGCTGTTCCAGCCGGATGTGAGCCGCAACGCCTGGCCCGAAGACATACCGCCCCGCTCGGATTTTGAGGCACTGTACGCGGCGGATGAGCGCAATCAGGCGGTCCAGTCCCGGGAGGAGTATCTGGTCTGGATTACCCGCTTCTATGAAGGCTGGAAGCTCTATCCGCAGGGCTGGAGCGACCTGGTGCCGGACATTCTGGCCGAAGTGGAGGATCCGGACGAGCGCGCCGAGCTCGAAGCGGAGCTGTACGAGGCCGGGCGTTTCATCGCCAGTGAATGGTCGAAGGATGCCGAGACCCGCAAGGTGCGTACCCGGCAGTTGTCCATCTGGGGCAATGCCATGCGCGAAGCGGTCACCCGGGGAGAAACCCGGGAAATGATCGAGCAAATCGCGCGCGACGTCGATCGACTCAAGGCCCAGCACCTGACCTATTCCGATATCACCCCGGGGCGCTACTACGCCGAAGATGAGGATGATGTATTCCGCTAAGGGGTGACTTGGGTGCCACCCCGGCCTGTCAGGCAGGCTGGGTGGCGCTGTCCAGTTCCGCCAGAACCTGATTCACATAGCTCTGCAAGACCTCTGGCGACTGCTCCAGTAGATTATCAATATCCCGGGTGCCCGGTTTGGCGTGATCCTTCTCTGCAACGTACTGCCGTGCCGCCGCTTCCAGCACCTGACTGAACNCGACCGGCTGCTCAAAATAGGCCTCGGGATTCGCCTCGCAGTAATGAGTGAAGGCCGACAGNGCTTCCACCACCGCNGTTTTGTAGTAGGCCGGATGCAACTGCTGGGTCAGNCGGTCAATCAACTGGGCAAAACTTTCCTCGCCCGAGGTCATGGAACTGCGCACCAGCTCGCACTCCAGCGTTGACTCCTCACTGTCCCGGTCGCCGAANTCCAGGGTGACGGCGTGCGCCAGACTCTGCCAGATGGCCTTGAGAAAATCATTGTCCAGCCGTGTCACCAGCCCGCGCGCCAGACGCCANTCAAACCAGTCCGCNTCCAGCGCATGGAACTGNTCGGCGGCGCTGCGCGGCAGGGCACCGGGNTCGGGTTTGCTNAACTGGACTTCCTCGGTGAAAATCCGCCGCTGGTAGGTCAGTATGTCNATCAGCCGCNGCGTCACGGTCGACGGCGGCAGCACGCCCAACTCATCCAGAGAACAGTAGTCATCGCTGATTCGNCCCTGGCGCAGGCACAGTTGCATGAANTTGTGCAGATGAATGGAGCGCAGCCCGTCNAACAGCTCCGGACGCGTGCGCACCAGGGTGCCNATCTGGGCGAGCATTTCCTGGGCCAGGGTCCGCTCTACNGGGTCNTTNTANGTNCGNNATACNCCNNCCATCAGCTCGTCATTGCTCAGNTGGGCNCTNACGATGAANTCGNGNTTTTTGTCNCCCANNACCACCAANAGGTGNCGCATGGCGAGCACNGACAGNCTNCCGGCGAGATCNCTNTGNAANCGATTCAGTGCCGCGAAACAGTAGCGGGCCATCAGCCATTGATTCAGCTCNCGNGNNCGCCGGTAGAGCATTTCCANCCANTGCTGCANNGTCACCGGCTNGCCNTCATGCTGGCCNACCNGGGNGTCCANNTCNCGCTTGTGNAGAAAACCGGCGAGCTGNTTNTGNAGCTCNATTTCCGGNNNCTNGGTCAGAGANTCCCANATGGNCTGNGCTTCCGGCGCNAGNTCGTCCCANTGATNCAGNCAGNGCGAGCAATCNCGAGGNGCCAGNGGNTCCANCTNNACATCNCGAATACTCANNGCATTCACNCGNGANGCGCGNTAGGCCAGATTGGCCGANGCNTAGCCGACNTGNTCNTGCTCGGTNCGCANCTGNAGGGAGCGAATNGCNTCNAACANNGACTCGATCTGAGGCATCTGACACAGTTCGTGGGTCATCAATAAGGTNAAAACGGCGACTTCCTGATTGATCCAGTGCTTGCGAATATGCTCGATTTCCTGGGCGAGGCTTTCGCTGAACCACTGAGCATCGTACAGGCGGTAATCTTCCTCTTCGCTTTGCANCCAGGAGAGNGTCANNTAGACCTTGCCGTTGATCTGATANGTNTGGGAACTGGCCAGGCTCTGCAGGCGNCGGGCNGGNCGCCCNGTCANCTTCAGNGCCGGGTTGGCNCCNACCTGNCCATAGGCNTTGACCAGCTCGGGNGCGGGCAGGGCNNTCAGNGGCTGAATNTCCTGGAGCGTTTCGGCGATCACNCCGTGCTCAGANAGAATNNCTTTGGTCACNTCNTTATCGGTCANCACCACCANNGCGATGTTCGACTTGATGAACTTGGTGGCTCGCCGACGCAGTGACAGTGGGTCCAGATGATCCGGCTCCAGCAGCCCTTCGTGCATGATCAGGCCGGTCCAATACAGGCTCTGGGCCCAGACCAGCGGTACATTGTCGTTGGCCACCCGCTCTTGGGAACCGGGCTGTTTCTTTTCCGCCGCGACCCGATCGTCCGGCAGATANTACAGCTCGGGTAACAGNCCGATGCCATCCACGTTTACCATCAGGGATTCCAGCCTGTCCCGATAGTGTTGCGCGGTGGATTCATTGCCGTCGAACAGCGCCTGAATGTACAGATAGGTGAAAAACAGNGGCCACTCGGACTCAACATGCTCAAAGTTCGCCAGTTCCGAGTGCTCGTAGTACAGGCGTGAAGTTTCCTCCAGCACAGTCTGGTGACCATCCCAGATAAACCGCTTGCAGCCGTAGTGGCCACCGAGTTTACCCAGAATTTCATCCCGGGTCCGGGTGACCAGTTTTTCCCGGCTGACCGCAAAGGCGGGAAAGCCGATGATGCTCAGCAGCGCGCTGTCCACCTCTTTGGAAACCGACTCTCTGGGCAACAGAGACGCCAGCGTGGTGCGCGCCAGGGAAATGGCATCGGCCACCACATGAATGGTGGCCCGTTTGGGCCCGGTAGGACCAAACAGGTTGAAACCGTCCAGCGCCTGGAGCGCGGCCTTTGCCATACCCACCGAGCTGGCGTTGATTTCAGTTTTACCGTTATTGATCTTGTTGCCGCGCTCCCAGATGCCGTAATCCGGGGTGCGGTAGGCGCTGGAGATGTAATAAACGAGGTTCTGTACAAAATCCACCTCGCTGAAGGTGGTGACAATCCGTAGGCCCGAGGCGGTCATCTGGGCGAGCATCAGCAGGTACAGGGAGGTGGCATCAATCTGTAAGTGACCCCAGGCGTCATCGGCCACCACCGTCAGGCCACTGGCGGTATCGTATTTGGCGTGCAATGCATCCAACGGGTCGAGGGACGACTTGAAAGTTTCGACCTTGTCCGACTGACGCATCATGGATTGCAGCAGTCCGCGCATCAGCTTGATGGTCGCCTGTTCGAGTTGGTCGCTACGGTCCCGGTCACCGGCGTGGCGCAGAGCCATACCCAAGGCCCAGACACAGACAACGGAGTAGACATTATCCCGCACCCAGGCGTCCGTGTAGTCTCCGTGATGGTTTACACTGGTGCTGGCCGGCAGCAGCCCGGTGACCGGGTGTTGCCGGCTGAGGATCACCGTATCGATATCCTGAAACAGCTGGTTCAATACTGACTTGTTTTTCATAGGGTTGCTTTACACCGCGTTGAGCAGGCAAGGGGAGCATGCTGTCATTATATGAGTAGAACTGAACCGTTGATATGACAATTTTTCATCCCCGGGCCTAATTGACACGCACCGGGTAAACACAGCATATTCCGTGCCCAAGCCGCTCCGACCCGATCCGGGGCAAGAGTTTCACTGAGGTATCCGTGACACTGAATTTTACACCCGCACCGCTGGACGATCCGCTCTACTACCTGCGCAACTTCGAGTGGGTACTCGGCTGGGTGCGACAGCGCTACGGCGACCTGCTGCCGCCGGCCGAACTGGCCTTTATCGACCAGGCCCTGGCGCTGCCCGAGGCCAGTCGTGGCCTGCTGGTGCGCATGGTGATGCGCAAAGGGGACCTGTTCCGGCCGGAAACGCTCGAGTACCCGGAGCTTGAACCCTTCTCCAAGGCGTCCGCCCCACTGCAGCAGTTGGGATGGCTGGTTGAGGACCCGCAGATCAGCCTGGAAACCTTATTCCGGTTGTTCACCTGGTCTTCGTTGAAAACCGTATTTATAAACCGGTTGGAGGCCCAGGGTATACCGCCAACGGCCCGCAAGAGTGAAGCCCTCGACAGGCTCAGGGGCGAGCTGGAGCCAGAGGATTTAGAGCCGAGACCGGCGTCGATCTGGGGCTTGGCGCCACAGGCCCTGGTGCAATTGACGGTCATGCCCCAATGCGATCGATTGCGCTGGCTGTTTTTCGGCAACGGCTATCAGGGCTGGTCCGAGTTTGTCCTGACCGAGCTGGGTCTGTACCAGTACGAACCCGTGACCTTTGATGAGCGCTCCCGTCCGGTGCATAAGCGCACCGAGTTAGAGACCTTCTGGCAACTGCTCGAATGCCGCCAGCAGTGGCACGAGGATGAGTCGCCGGAAGCGGTTCTCGAACAGTTGCCGCCGGAACCAGAGGAGCAACCCTGGCTGGCCCGCCACTATCACCGCCTGTTGTTCAAAATGGCGCGCCACTGGGAGCGCACCGGAGAATTGGAACGGGCCCGGGACAGCTACCAGCGCTCGTCCTATCCCGGTGCCCGCGGTCGACTACTCCGGGTGCTGGAACGCCTGGGGCACCATGAAACCGCCTTCGAGTTGGCCCAGGCGGCACAGAAGGCGCCCGAAAGCGAGGCCGAGCGGCAACAACTGGAACGGCTGCTGCCGCGACTGAAACGCAACCTGACCGGAGAGCGTCAGCGCCGGACAGCGCCGCCCGAAGTGCCCGAGGTCCATTTGATCCTGCCCCAGGACCCATCGGTGGAGCGCGCCGTGGCGGCATACCTGACCACCCCNGAAACGCCGGTGTACTACGCCGAAAATACCCTGCTGACCGGCCTGTTCGGCCTGCTGATGTGGGATGCCATCTTCGAGCCCTTACCGGGGGCGTTCTTCCATCCATTTCAGCGGGGGCCGGCGGATCTTTACTGGCCGGATTTTGTCGAGCGCCGCGCGGNCCGTTTCGACGCCTTGATGGCACAGCTGACCACCGGCGCGTACCGACAGACCATTCTCGACAACTTTGAGCGCAAGGCCGGACGACAGTCCCCTTTTGTCGCCTGGGGCGCCCTCGACCAAGAGCAGCTGACCCAGGCCCTGGAGTGCATTCCCGCCNAACANCTGGCTCTGTGTTTTCAGCGTTTCCTGCAGGACCTCAAAGCCAACTGCGCCGGCCTGCCGGANCTGATCCANTTNTGGCCCGATGAGCGTCGCTATCACCTGCTTGAAGTCAAAGGCCCCGGGGATCGCCTGCAGGACAATCAGAAGCGTTGGCTGGCGTTTTTCAGGCAACACCAGATGCCCGTGTCCGTCTGTTACGTCCGCTGGAGTGAGTCGGCGGATGACTGATACCACCTATACGGTTTCCGTTCGCGCCCTGTGCGAATTCACCGCTAAACGCGGCGACCTGGACATGCGNTTTACCCCGTCACCCAGTGCCCGGGAGGGAATGGAAGGTCACCTCTGGGTGACGCGTCGCCGCCCGGACCACTACCGGGCGGAGGNGACCCTCAAANGCGAATACCAAAACCTGACGGTGCGGGGCAGGGCGGACGGCTATGACCCCGAGCAAGGCCGCCTGGAGGAAATCAAAACCTTTCGCGGTAATCTCAATCTGATTCCCGACAATCACCGGGCGCTGCACTGGGCGCAAGCCAAAGTCTACGGCGCTCTGTTGTGCGCAGCCNAGGGGCTCGAGTCGGTGGAATTGGCCCTGGTGTATTTCGATATTGTTCGGCAGGAGGAACACCANCTGACCGAACACTGGTCGGCGGAGGATCTGAAGGCCGAATTTGAGGCTCAATGCGACGCGTTCATCCTCTGGGCCGAGCAGGAGCTCGCACACCGGGAGCGGCGCAACCTGTCCGCCGAAGAACTTCAGTTTCCCTACCACGATTTTCGGTCCGGCCAGCGGCCCCTCGCCGAAGCGGTTTATCAGTCCGCCGCCACCGGTCGCTGCCTGCTGGCGGAGGCGCCGACGGGCACCGGGAAAACCCTGGGGACGCTATTCCCCCTGATCAAAGCGTTGTCGACGCAGTCNNTGGATAAAGTCTTTTTCCTCACGGCGAAAACCCCGGGCCGTCAGTTGGCTCTGGACGCCTTACAGACGCTGGACCTGCCGGAGCTGAGAACGCTCGAACTGGTCGCGCGGGAGAAAACCTGCGAGCACCCGGATAAAGCCTGCCACGGCGACTCCTGCCCACTGGCCAAGGGGTTTTACGATCGTCTGCCCGAAGCGCGGCAGGCCGCCGCCCGGGAGCGCTGCCTGGATCAGGCTCGCGTGCGGGATATTGCCCTGGCCCACGATCTGTGTCCCTATTATTTAAGTCAGGAAATGGCTCGCTGGAGCGATGTCATCATTGGCGACTACAACTATTACTTCGATCAGAGCGCCATGCTTTACGCCCTGACGCAGACCCACCAATGGCGCACCGCACTGCTGGTGGACGAAGCCCACAATNTGATCGAGCGCGCCCGAAGCATGTACTCCGCGGCGCTGGACCAACACCGGTTTCGGCGCACCAAAAAACAGGCCCCCAAGGCCTTGAAGTCCCGACTGGAGTCGCTCNATCGCAGTTGGAATGANTTCAATCGCNCNTTGCCNGANGANCAGGANCTGGTGTTGCAGACGNAACCGCCGGAGCCGNTGATCGGNCANCTGCAATTGACCGCGGCGGCGATAACCGATTATCTGGCCGAGCACCCCTTTGCCCTCGACAGCGAGCTGATGCNATTTTATTTCGACGCGCTGCAGTTTCTGCGCATCGCNGAGCTGTTTGATGAGCGNGACTTNCTGTGTGATATCGANTGGCGCCCACCGCCGAGCGNGAAGGGTGGCAAGCGCAAGGGCACCGTGATCCAGCTACGCAACCTGATTCCCGCCGCGCAACTGAAACCACGCTTTGAGGGCGCNCACAGTGCCACCCTGTTTTCGGCCACCCTNAACCCCGCCGGTTATTACTGCGACCTGTTGGGACTGCCCGACACGGTCGTGGCCATGACCATGCNNTCNCCNTTNAANGCCGANCAGNTCACCGTCCATACGCACCGCAACCTGTCCACGCGCTACCANGATCGNGCCCGGTCCATTGCGCCCATCGCNNACCTGATTGCCGAGCAGTACNAGCANCAGCCNGGNAANTACCTGGCTTTTTTCAGCAGCTACGACTATCTGCAACAGGTGCACGAACANCTGCGNGANCATCANCCCGANGTNCCCACCTGGGCNCAGGAACGNAANATGAACGAAGCCGCTCGCGCGGACTTTCTTGCCGCGTTCAANGAGCACAGCAGCGGCGTCGGCTTTGCGGTNCTGGGTGGCGCCTTTGGCGAAGGTATNGACCTGCCCGGNAAACGCNTGATCGGCGCCTTTGTNGCNACGCTCGGNTTACCCCANATGAACCCGATCAATAACGANCTCAAGCAGCGCCTNGANGAACAATTTGGTCAGGGTTACGATTATGCCTACCTCTATCCCGGCCTGCGTAAAGTGGTGCAGGCCGCCGGCCGGGTGATCCGGGGAGAGGATGACACGGGAGTGATACACCTGATCGACGACCGTTTCGCCCAGCCCCGGATTCGCCGTTTGTTACCCGAGTGGTGGGCGCTGGAACGCTAAAGGCGAGCTTGTCGGATTACGCCTGCGGCTAATCCGACCTACGAGAAAGATTCCAGTGGCATCAAGTAGGTCGGATTAGCGAAGCGTAATCCGACAACCCCCTCCATTCGTGACCACCATCACACATTAACTCAAACGATTGGCAATATCCGCTCAGTTTGGCACAATTCCCGGCGCCAAAGAATTTCGTAGGAGTACCTTCGTGCCCATAAGGACCGTGTTCCGCCGCCTCGCATCGCGTCTTTCAAACCCGCTGACCCCCGGCGAACTTCGCCACGGTAGCTTCTGGTTCAGCCAGTTTCTGATGATCGGGGCCACCGTGCTGGGTGTTTACCTCGCCTCATCCGAAGGGATGAAAGTCGCCATTCAGTTCAATGAACTGACCCGTCTGGAGCGCAATTACTACCTGCGCCAATNACTTGCCAATGAACTGGAAGCGAATGCCCGTCTGGTGCAGGCGTACGCGGAGAGTCTTGATGGCGGAATTCAATCTCATAGTTTCTTTGAACAGAATCCGTTGACGCTTGATCAGTACGTCTGGACCGTTATGGGTGAGTCCGAAACCACGCTTGAAACCCCCAGTATTTACCTCAGTAGCACTCAGCGGTTCTATCGGGAAGTGCCNTCGATCTATCACCGCCTGAGCAANCGAATGATCGGNGCCCAATACGGTGCGGAGCAGNTACGCGAAGCCGCACAACCGATTCTTGACGATACCATCCCGGGCCTTCGGGATAGTGCCTCGACCCTGAAACAACACCTTCAACAAGCCGGAATGGACGTCCACTNATGCCCTCTACACTNCATCGCTGCCCCAACTGTTTTCACCAGACCCTACTGGAATCCCGCGTCGGCCGTCAGGCGGTCATGCAGTGCGATGGCTGTCTCGGTGTNTGGTTTGAAGANGGGGCNCTGAATCAGGCGNTCGCCCACAAACACGACNANATCAGCGTTTACGANCACGAACAGANTCTCGGAAAGNGAATNGGGGTAGGGGGNCGANTGTGTCGTCGCTGCGATNTCAACATGGAACGCNTNNACNTGNTGGANCAGTACGAAGTGGANGTNGACTGCTGCCCGGACTGTGACGGCGTATGGCTGGACCAGCCGGAGGTCGAGCTGGCCTTGAANTCNCCGCAGCTGAACAGTGCCTTGNCGACCCTGTCGAAACANCTGACCTGGCGCTCCATGGTGTTTCAGTTNCTCACCGGCATGCCNGTGGANTACAACCTCAAACCTCANCGCACGCCCTGGGTNACCTACGCCATGATGGCGATNTGCATNNTGCTGTTTGTCGCCGGNCAACTGANCGGNCAGTGGGAAAACACGCTNTANCTCTANCTCGGGCTACACTCCGATGCACCCACTCAGTGGCAGNTCGGTCAGTTGCTCTCCCACCAGTTTATGCACGGTAGCTGGTTACACTTGGCGGGCAATATGTATTTCCTCTGGGTGGTGGGCGACAATATCGAGGATGTATTGGGGCACTGGCGATACTTGGGCGTCTACCTGGGAGCCGGCGTTCTCGCTGCGTTGGCCGAACTGGTCTTTTTTGACAGCTCCCAAGGGCCGCTATTGTTGGTAGGCGCCAGTGGTGCCATTGCCGCGCTGTTTGGCCTGTATATGATGTGGTTCAGGCGCGCCAGCCTTACGGTAATGATTCTGGTCCTGCAGTTTAAAGTCGCGCCCCACTGGTATTTTCTGGTATGGAGCTTGACCAATATTGTCGGGATGATCATGGGCGAGAGCAATGTCGCCTACATGGCGCACCTGGGTGGCTTCCTGGCGGGCATTCTGGTGGGGTGGCTGCTGTACCCTTGGGTCCTCCGTAACAATCCGCTGCTGAACTGGCTCAGCCAACCAGAGGTGAAGTTGCGGCGCACAAAACACATCAGCTGACCGTCACCGGGGCACGGGGAGCTCAAACCTTGCATTATGATGATAAATGTGCCATTTTGGCCACATGATTGCCGGAGTCCGCGACGATCGGCGTTAATCACACCCATTATTAAAATAACGTATGACGCAAGGCACCCACACACCAAAGGGGCTACTCCGCCGGGCTGGCACAGGGTTCGGCGTGGAGATTGTGGCTCTGATGTTCGCGCTCATCAGTGTTGGCCTCATGGCCTGGCAGCACTGGGGGATGAATCTGGTCATGCCCATTGCCTCGGAGAACGGTAATCCCGGCTGGGTGGAGGATGATCGCTCCGAGAACGGCAACTCCATCGTTCACTACCAGCAGAATGATGCCTACCACATGCAGTGCGAAATACGCACCGCCATTACCTATCCGTTCTGCAATCTGTTTACCGCCCTAAACCCCGAAGACCAAAGCGTGGATCTCACGCAGTACACCACCTTGCATCTGGATCTGTCACATCAGTCGTCGACCCGCGACAGTCTGCGCATTTACCTCAATCACTTTTTTGCGCCCGACGACCAGGTCTGGTTTCCGTACAAGAGCAATCAGCAGGTGATCAACCCGCGCGAGGACAGGCACTCTTACACGCTGAAACTGGACGAATTCTACGTTCCCCCCTGGTGGGTGTACGCCAGCGATCTACCCGCTGAACAGACCACACCGCAACTGACCAACGTCCGTCATCTGGTGCTCTCCACGGGTGACAGCTCGATCCCCCGGAAAGTCAGCCTCATCCTCCATCACGCCGAGTTGAGAGGAAAGTGGATTTCCGCCAATGCCCTGTATCGAGGCCTGATCTGGGCCTGGATGCTGTTGGCGTTACTGTATTTTTCCTATCGTGCGGTTCGTTACAGCCGTGAAGCCAAAGCGAAACACGCTGAAACGGAACAGCTCCGGGCGGTCAATCGACTGCTCGACCTGAAAAGCAAACGGTTTGAAGACTTGGCAACCCATGACACCCTGACCGGGCTATACAACCGCGCGGGCCTTCGCCCGCACCTCCAGGAAGCGGTGGCAGACTACAAGAAAACGCAGCTACCTTTCTCCGTGCTGATGATTGACCTGGACCACTTCAAGGCGATCAATGACCGCTATGGCCACGACGAAGGCGACCGGATTCTGAAAGCCTTCGCTCAACTGATCAGTGAGCGTTGCCGACACAGCGACATTCCCGCCCGGTGGGGAGGGGAAGAGTTTGTGGTGGTCTGCAAAGGCTCATCCGCCAAGGCCGCAAAAGTGCTTGCCGACGATCTGTGCCGAACCGCCCGGGAGGCCGAGCTGGGCAAAGGTTATGTGGTGACCTGTTCCATCGGTGTGTCAGAAGTCAGCGGCACAGGCATCAGCGCGCTGTTCAAACGGGCGGATACAGCTCTGTACCAGGCCAAAAATAGCGGACGGGACCAGGTCGCCGTTGCCTGATATCTGTTGGCAAATCCTATGAAATGTCGGGAGTCAAAAGCAAAAGGGCGAAGGCTGTAGCACCTTCGCCCTTTTGCGTTCAGGGGGTTGCGCCCTGTGCTTGCAAGGTGATCCAACCGGATCCGTCGCCCAGAATCCAGCGACGGTAATCCTCTTGGACCTTTTCCAGTGAGGTGGACTCAATCAAGTCAGCCATTTCCAGATGAGTATTGAAGTTGCCGTCATTGCGATAGAAGTCGTGACGGTAGCGACTGGCTTCGCTGATAAAATCGTTGGGTGGCTGACGGAATTGCTGGAGCAATCCGCTTTTCATCTGCTCAAATTCCGCAGGCTTCACAGCCTGAAGCGTTTCATCAAATTCCCGCATAAAGCGCTCTACGCGGTTTTCGATATCGGGAAGGGACCGTTCTGAGCTTTGCACCAATGCGATAAAGGCGGGGTAGTTCTTTGCCCAGGTATCACCGGTCTGCACCCAATAGCCCCATTGTTCCTCCGTTCGTAACTGAATGAAAAAGGGCTGATGGCTCAGGATTCCCAGCAATTTCAAAGACGCTGATGCAGTGGTTCGCTCATCTTCCGGCACGCCGGGTATCCAGGCGCGCAGCCAGGCAACATCGGTATGGTCCACGTCGCGATGTATATCAAAGGCGTCGTCCTGGCCAAAATTGATGGTTTCGGTCACGTGAATCGGGCCTGGACGACGATCGGGCCCCAGAGCCGCTTCACTTTGACGAGCCATGGCTTCAACCTGTTCGGGCAGGTAATGGCCGAAAGCATACAACCGAAGCGTACTGGTCTCTTTCACTTGCTGGTAGTAGGCGCGGACGTCCTCAACCGTAATGGACTCGTTTTCGGTCAGGAAGGCGTCAATATCCCAGTCAAACGCCTGCATGGTCCGGCCCAGCCAGCGCATGGTCTGCTGACCGGGGGCGTTTTTCGCTTCACTTCGCAACCACCGCGCCAGGTTATCCCGCTGTTGATCCAACTGGTCTTTGTTGAACTCCAGTGTGCTGAAGTTCTCCATAAGCTCCGCTACCAATTCCGGGTGGCCCTTCACCGGCCCGTGAATAGTCAGATTTTGCATATTGCTGTCCGAGCGGTCGAAGGCCACGTGGATTCCTTCTCGACCGGCCCGGCTGGCGACATGGGAGTTTTGGTGAATCAACAAGCCATTAAGCAGGCAGCCCAGGACGAAGTGTCGGGCATCCGTGACACCCAGATCCGTGTTCCAGACATAGTGCAAATAACCTTGACCGTTTTGATGGTGTGTGGCGTGACGAAACCAGACGTCCAGGGCCGGTTCGTCGACAAGTTGGGTAAATGCCTGAATATCGTGCTCCACCTCATCCTCACTGGCGTCTGCCCACTGGACCAGTGGTGGCAGATTCAACACCAGGGTCTCTCCGTGCTTCTGCCAGGTTTTAAGTTGGTTCTCAGTGATGGCGCGAACTGCGTATTGGCCAGACATGTGCGGAATGTCCGTATCGACTGACTCACCTTGGCTGATGTGCCAGACTCTCACGGCTTCTGGGTTGAGTTGATCCAGCACCGCCTGTATCGCATCGGGATTATAGGGGCCAAATTCCGCGTCCAGCGCATTGATGTACTGCGGACTGAAGGTCTGCATACGGATGCTGCTGTGGATCGCATGCCTGAGCGGGGCAGGGGGTTGCTGGGAGGCAAAGCGATGGTCAGCCTGTCGCTTGTATTCGTTGTAGTAAGCTTCGGTCACGCCCTCGCGGCGGACCTGCTCAATGTAGGCGAGGGCCGCACCAATAACCTGGTCACGATTGTCCATGCCCGACTTGGTCGTACTGATGGTCAGACGGAGCAGGCCATCGCCCCCCAAAAAATCGGGTTGCACATCGACGCCCACATCGTTGGCCCAACCCTGGTCCTTCAGAAAGTGACTGAGTGTACCGGGTTCTTCGGAGCTCAGGATGTTTGCCACATAGTGATTGGCTTTGCTATGCCACTGGTCGACGTTGTTTTCGATACCGAACTCCAGATGCAGCTGACGCAATTCCGTTTGGGGCCGGTAGTAAATATGCTGTCCACGTTCAGTATCAGTAATACCTGGGACGGCCACCTTGGGGCGCTCCGCATCGCGCCGGGGCAGGTCGCTGAAGTGCTTGCGCACCAGGGCCTCCTGCTCATCGAGATCCTGCTTGCCAATCAGGGTCAAGGTCATCACCGATGGGCCGTAATAGCGCTCAAAGAAATCAACCATTGCCTCGTAAAGGCCGCTATCGCCTCCAGGCAAGGTCTCCAGGTTGCCGACGCCCAACTGGTTCAGCGGGTGTTCCGGATTGCCGGTGAGCCCCCGCAGCCGATGCAGTATTCTCGGGTCCTGACTTTTCCCCATAGACCATTCATTGTTGATAGCATGACGCTCCTTCTCGCTGTATTCCCGATCAAAGAGTGGCGCACGGAAATAGTCACTGAAACGATCGAGCGCCCCGTCCAGGTAGTCGTCCGGAATCTGGAAGTAATAGGCCGTGTGATCGGTCGTTACGTGGGCATTGGAGCCACCGCTGTTTTCGCTCAAGTAAGTCTGCAGCGCGTTGGCCTCGGGATACTTCTCAGTGCCGAGAAACAGCATGTGCTCAAGATAATGTGCCAGGCCCTGAAACTCCGGCGGATCCTGATACATGCCCGCGGGAATCGCCAAAGCCGCCGCAGACAACTCGCTTTCCTGCGCCTGAATCAACATGACTTTAAGTCCGTTATCAAGCTCCAGGTAGCGGTATTGCCGTGGATCCTGCTTGCTTTTGATGACCGGCACGTACCCCGGCGCCGGAGGCGTAGAACTGCACGAGGAGAGTCCAATCAGAGCAATCAGGCCGAACAGAAAAACCGAAATACTCGGAAGAATAGGGTGGTAAGAGGAGAAGCGAGCCATACCAAGTCCTTCTATCGATGAATTGTTATTGTCACGACAGGGTAGAATCAGATGCCATCCCTGCGGTGACCGTAATAGTCACAATGACACTCTAGCGCAGATAAGAGTGCTTGGCCAATCGACTTATGT
This sequence comes from Marinimicrobium sp., assembly GCF_002695945.1. Lineage (NCBI taxonomy): Bacteria > Pseudomonadati > Pseudomonadota > Gammaproteobacteria > Cellvibrionales > Cellvibrionaceae > Marinimicrobium > Marinimicrobium sp. Next base: position 39,585 of record NZ_NZQP01000040.1, read on the forward strand.
ATTGGAACACTGGATATTGACCATTTGAATTGATGCTGACACTCTTTCCTGCCTATCCACAGAGGCAACCTTCATCACGGGGCAGGATTTTATCGTGGACGGTGGCATGACCCGGAAAATGATCTATGAGTGACCACCCAATTTGCCCCTGCGGCAGCCAAGCAACCTACAAAGAGTGCTGCGGCCAGTACCATAGCGGAGCGCCGGCGCCCACGCCGGAGGCGCTGATGCGCTCCCGGTTCAGTGCCTTTGTGCAGAACAAGACCGATTACCTGATGGCCACCTGGCACCCGTCAACCCGCCCCGAGCACCTGGACTTGAGAGATAGCCCGGATTGGGTGGGGTTATCGGTGCTCGGCAGCGACACCAACGGCGACCGGGGCCGCGTCCACTTCAGAGCGTACTACCGAGCAGGTGGCCAGTGGCGCTTCCTGGAAGAACACTCCGAATTCGTGCGTGAGTCAGGGCGCTGGTTCTATGTCAGCGGAGAGACCCGTGATGAAAGTTTCAAACCGGGGCGTAATGATGCTTGCCTGTGTGGTAGTGGGCGGAAATTCAAGCGGTGTTGTGGTTGAGGGGGAGCCTGCGGAGTTTGGGTGGCTGCGGGACTCGGGCGAGTCTCCCATTGCAGAAGATGCAGCCAAAGTCCTTTCTTCAAGGTTCGAGGAATACGGTATAAATCAACTAACACATTGATAAATATAACTTTTTTAGGTTTGATTGTTGCCTGAAAATGTCGTATATTTGTGGGCGATGATATCGTTTATAGTCAGGATGCAGGCTGTGCCACTTAAGTCACTGAAAAGCAAGGTGAAATACAGAATCAGTAGAAGCTCCGGGACTGTGTTTACCCCCGGGGATTTCTTTGATCTGTCTGGTCGTGACCAGGTCGGTCGCGCCCTACGGCAACTGGTTGCTGAACAAGAGTTGATCAGGTTCGGGCAGGGGCTCTATGCCAAGGCAAAGCGTTCGTCATTAACCGGGAAGTTAATACCCGAAAAACCGCTGCCCGAATTGGCCAGAGAAGCGCTGAGCAACAAGCTTAAGGTACAAGTGCTATCCGCCCGCGACCTGGAGCGTTACAACAACGGCGAGTCCACCCAGGTGCCGACGGGTCGGGTCATTGCAGTGAAAGGACGAGTGTCAAGAAAAATGGCCTACGATGGAAAGTCCATTAAGTATCAGTATGTCTCTTGATCAGGCTATCGTTGGAGAGATAGCCGCAGAGCTCGGTATAAATCCTGCCTTTGTCGAAAAGGACTGGTATTCCGTCCAGGCGCTGAAGCTCATTAGTCAGCACCATAGCGAAGATATTACAACCATTTTTTCTGGTGGCACCAGCCTCTCCAAGGGGCATAGGTTGATTCAGCGCTTTTCAGAAGACTTGGATTTTCGATGTCGTTACAATGCGGCCAACTCCGGCAATAAAAGCAAACTCATTCGAAGGACTTACCGAGAGAGCATTATTGATCAGCTTTCCAATGCCAGTTCGCTCGCTTTGTCAGAGGATGCGGTAACCCGTGCCGGAAACTACTTCAAGTTTCCCCTGACATACCCTCAAGCCTATGAGGAACACTCAGCATTGCGTCCAAACCTGGAAGTCGAATTCAGTTTCACTCAACCACAGCTTGAGCCGCAAACAAAGCCCATCCAGTCGTTAATGGCGCAATTTACCGGAGGAGAGCCAGAAGCATATATCTTATGTCTGTCACCTATAGAGATTGCTGCCGATAAGCTCAGCGCGCTGACGTGGCGTGTTCTCAAGAGAGATCGAATGAGCAGTAAAGATGACCCTACCATTATTCGCCATCTGCACGATTTGTGTGCGCTAATTCCAGCAATCAATGCAAATTTTTCTGTATTCGAAGAGGCTGCGCGCGCTTCATTCGAAGTTGATCAGAAATCGACATCCCGGCAGACAAACGAGGGATTTCATGGGTCAGCAGCCAGAGCACTTGACACGCTCATGAGAGATGGCACCTATAAAGCGGAGTACAGACAATTCGTTGATGCAATGTCTTACGCGAATGACGACGACAATATTGACTTTGAGAGGGCATTGAAAGGCTTTAAAAATTTAACCGAGCAGCTACGATAAAGCGCACTACCAGGGAAAGCGGTAATGGCAAGTTCGAGGCTCGTAAAAAGGCGAGTGACTACGTTTTATCCAATACAAAAAGCTGCAAACAAATGTCTGAAGATCCCCTGAAAGCACTGTCCGATATGGCCAGCGATGCCCACGCACGCATCCAGGCCACCCATGAGCACATGAATCCGGTGGTGGGAGTGCGCCGCAAAATGCGGGACGCCGGCATTCCGGCCGACGTGATGACGATTGACTGCCTGCGGACGCGTCGGCGTATTAACTTGATCCTGCACGACGAGCAGCCGGGCGTCTTACTGTACCAGTTCATCACGATTGAAGACGAAGTGAAGGACGACTTTCAGAGTATGGCGTTTTCGCAGGTCAATACACAGACGCTCTATGGATGGAGACGTATTTTGCGTGAGAGCCAGCTCACCGACTAAGTCGCCGGCCCCCTCGCGCTTCTCAGAGCGGGCATCGGAAACCTCAATGGTGGTGGGACCCAAAGTCACTTTTCCAGGTGTTTCTTAAAGAAGTCGATGGTGCGCGACCAGGCCAACTCCGCCGCCTCTTTGTCATAGCGGGGCGTGGAGTCATTGTGAAACCCATGGTTGGCGCCCTCATAGGTGAAAATCTCGTAGTTGACTCCGTGTTCTTCCAGCGCTTTTTCATACTCCGAATACTGACTGTTAATACGTTGATCCAGCTCTCCCAGATGGATTTGCAGAGGGGCCTGAATGTTTTTCACGGTGTCCAGATCGGCGGGCGATCCGTAGTAAGGGACCGCCGCCTGAATCAGGTTGAAATGCTCGGCGGCCAGACGGTTGGCGACGCTACCACCAAAACAGAAGCCCACTACACCCAGCTTGCCATTGCTGTTTTCCACCGCTCGGGCGTGCTCCGCCGCGGCCACCAGGTCGGCAAACACCTTCTCACCATCCAGCCCCGCCTGTAGCGCACGGCCCTCGTCATCGTTGCCCGGGTACCCACCCACCGGATGAAGCGCATCCGGAGCAAAGGCGATAAACCCTGCCTTGGCCAGTCGTCGTGCCACATCTTTGATGTAGGGATTGAGTCCCCGATTCTCGTGCACCACCAGGACCACAGGAGCGGGCCCTGTGAGCTCACTGGGATACACCAGATACCCTCGGCCCTCACCGTGCCCCTTGGGCGAATTGAAAGTTTGATAGCTCGGCCGGATATCCGGATCATTGAACGAAACCTGCTCCGCCAGCGCATAGTTGGGCAGTAGGGCGCTCATCAGGGTAGTGGCGGTATAGCCGCCCACGGCCACTCCGGTCAGACCGCGCAGAAACTGGCGTCGGTTGATCGCGCCGTGAGCGTACTGATCGTAAAGCTCGAACGCCTGGGGAGGGATATCGGTTGTGCGGTTGCGCTGACTCATCGGGACTGCCTTATGAATGGTATGGTTCATTACAAGCCAACTAAGGCCTGCCAATGGTTGTGAGTGGGGACCTGCATACTCTCTGTTCGATATCGCTGCCAGACATGAAGGCTTTATGAACTTTAGCGTAGGGGATAGAAACGGCCATCGGCGTGGGTTCGTTCAACTTTCTTGCTGCAAGGTCGACCAGACAGCCACAGCGACTGGGCAACTCCATAATATCGTACTCCCAGCAAACCTCGCTGTGATGCCGGTATTCACCCGGCCCTTGAGGGGTATCGCTCACCCAGGCCGCTCCTGAAATCTCCGCTGAATATGCCTCTGAGGGCAGTGAGGCATCGTTTGCTACCAGAAAAATGCCCTGGCTCATTTGCCGAGCGGTGGGGCTATCACAACCGACCAATTGGAAGAACCGGTCAAAATCGTCAAGAGCATGGATGTAGGGTTCCACAAATGCGACGGCTACTCCTGAAGCCTGAGCGCCGTTTTTCGCTACGTCCATAAACATTCCCCATAAGTTACCCTGAATCTGTCTTTGAAATCTTGATCGCATGGCGTCTTGAGATGCTGCATACGGCGCCATAAGCCCTGACTGAAAACGCATAACATCTGTACCCGTCAATCGGGTCATGCGTCGAAAATAAGGCCCACTGGTTTCAAAGTATTCAGTCCTCAACGTATCGGAATTATCGGGTAAAAGTTCACCGCAATGAGCTTCGTAGGTGCGCACCCAGGCAGTCAGGACGGCCGCCTGGTCACCTCGGCCACGCTCTAGGGGATAGCCAAAATAAAAATAGATTGATCCTTCAAATCCCGGCTCGGGAACGCGATTGCCATTGAATATAGTCCTCATAACACGAGGCTCCCGAAACTGACTCCAGAACCACAAAGCCCGGTAAACCCGGCTTTCACGCTCTGCTTTGGCAGCAAGATCCGCTTCGATTTCGGCAATTTTCCTGTCACGATTAACTTCTCTCTCGGATGTTCTTTCAGCCTTTCTCATAATGGCCGGCATTGTCGCATCACGCAATATTGATCGATCGTTACGATCCACCTCTACCTGTGATCGGGTAATTTCAGAAAACTGCGGAAACTGAGCTTCAAAGCGTTCGTTTTCACGATCAGTATTCGCCTTCTGAACAGCATTATAATTCGGTAGGGCGGCGGAATAGTACTTCTGTGCGACGGGCCTCAGCCAATCGGGAACCTCATCAGGGGGCAGCAAGCCATCCGGTGGTTTAACATTGCTAGAATCCCTGTCAAGGCGGCTTACGACCCATAGTTCAAACGGATCGGCTCTATTTTCACCGGTCATCGGATCGGTATCTCTCATGGCATTGGTGATTTGCAATCGGGTGGCCGAAACCAGTTCAGAGGCGTCTTTCTCATCAATAATCCTTTTGAGTTCTGACGAATCCTGCGCGCTGGTTTCCAGGATTACGACATCAGGCCGGTCTCTCAGGTTGCAGTCTGGATTTTCAGGAATTTCCCAATAGAACATTTTTTGTTGTGTCGCTTTACAGGTGTCCAGAAAGTTCTGGGTCGTGTAAAGGTGGGCGATGTCGCAAGAGTAAAGCTCGGTTTCAAAGACCGCTTTGTCGGCGCAATTGCTTCCGCTATCCGATGCCCTCTGCGCCAATGTAATGGAGGGAAGCACTAAGAGACCCCACAAGAGTAAAGCCGCTGGCGTTCTCATTATGCTGTTCATAGCTTTTCCTATCGAATGAGGTTCGTCCCACTCGCCACGTCCCTAACTCTCCCTTTCTGAGCAGTTCCGAAGCACCGACTGGCTTGGCTAACCTAAAGACGTCAGAATGACTTGTACGGTTTCCCTGATTATTATCCATTTTTCCGGATGCAAATTAGAAGCCAAGATAAATTTTCCGATTGAATACAATACTGTTCCAGAATAAATGTTCTTTCATAGCGCACACATGTAAACAATATCGACATTAAAAATTTCCTTAACTCAGGTTCTGCTGTCTGCTGTGCTATGAGAACATTGCGTATTCGTCCCTCGACTCAACTAGAAAGACGGTAAGCGTTTAATACGAGGCAGACTGCCCTTGACGTTTATTCAGACGAGCCGGGCACACCCGGCCCATCATCAATGTATTACCGGTCTGTCAAGAGCGTGTAAGCTCCCAGCTTTGGATGGCTCCCCTCATTGTTGCTTTGCATGCAATTTCTCGTTTTCACGGATAGAGTGAGAGGTTAAGATCATGATTTTAAAAACAAATCCCTTATTTCGTGTGCTGCTCTATGTGGTTGCGTTCGTGGTCACGATCGGTATCAATCAGGCTTGGGCGCAACCAGCTGCGTCAGATTTTTGTGTGGTAGGCACCAAGCCAAAGCAACTATATGAGCCCGCCGTACGGTCCTATTACCTGCACAACGAATTCGTCATGGCCGAGTACGGAGAAGTGTTCAACTCCTTCAAGATAGCCGAGATGAGAGGCGCACCAAACGCGGATACGATGGTCCGCTGGCTAACAGAGGCGAAGGCAGCCTCCCCCCAGATCGACCGGAAGAAGTGGGGTGTGGTCATAGAACCACCCACATTTGTCGACTTCAACCGAAGCTGTGAGCGCTTGAGCAAGACCAGTACTCCGTTTGTAGACGGGGAATTTCCGATCGTCTTCAACACCCATACGCCTCGGGTAATCGGCGATATGTGCGCTGAAGAGCCGGAAATACGGTTTGACGTCAGTCGGTACTCTCTGATGGGTGTCAATATCGAGCTGGGGGACTTCTACAAACCGGAGTATTCATCGGACCGCCCGTTTCCCTACGTCGAACTGGAGAGTGAGGCGGACCGAAACCGGAAACTTCCCGCCTTCATCCGTGCCTTGATGGGGGTCAGGATGGCGCAATGCGATGACCTCCCCGCGTCGATGACGTTTGTGGCGGAATCGGAGGACACATCTGTCATGACGGCCTCACTATTGTTTCTCGATCATGGGATACAGATACTGACCCGAGACGACGCGACAGCTGAGCGCATTGTGGCGGCACGGACGCGGGCGAAAGAACAGCTCGCCGCCCGGCTCGATCGAAGTTCGAACTGGGAGGAGCGCGCAGCCATCGGAGCGGCCATCGTCATTACCGGGGTTGCGGTGATGACCATGAATCGATGCAACGACCGGGGTAATTTCGGCAACACGACGCTGCCGGATTGCGAGTAAGCTTCAGCAGAGCCGGGCCGAAAACTTCAAGCCGGGGCGCAACGACAGCTGCCCGCGCGGCAGCGGCCGCAATTTGAAGAGGTGCTGTGGCTGACAGAGGCCACGGGGTAGGGAGGCCGTTAATCAAAGATGTGGCTTATGACATCCATCTGCTGGCGCAGGATTCTAAGGATAAAAATATCGCGCTCACGGCGACGATAGATTACCGGGTGTCGCTGGTAGTCCTGACGGCGAACGCCTTCTGCGATTTCCGGGCATTCGTAGCCCATTGATGGCGAGCTTGAGAGCAGAGCGAAAAAACCTTCCAGACCCTCCCTATAGGCATCTGCCTGGTGAGCGCCGAAATTGAGCAACGTATATTCGTAAATGGCTGCAAAATCCTGAACCGCACGATTGGAATGCTTATACGCCATGCTTACGCTTCACCTCGGCGGCGACATCACGCAACGTCAGGTCACTTTCGCCACTCTGCTCGCCAGCTTCGATAGCCTGCCTGAGTGCCTGAGCTTGGCTCTCCTGACGCTCCAGCAACCGCAGCGCCGACCGGACGACCTCGCTGGTAGAGCCGTAACGACCGGATTTGATGAGGTTCCCCACAAACTCTTCCAACTGCGGGCCAATGGTAACGTGGGTAATACGAGCCATAGGAGCACCCCATTTTTATTAGATTACACAGCTATACTACATCGGCATTGGCCGGCAGGCGGGGCACGATTGCCCCAAGTGGAAAACAGAGTCGTTGTCAAACTCCGCTATGGTCGTCCATTTTTCTTGAAGCAGCTGCTGCGGTCAAGGTGGCGCGCTGAACGCGAAGCCCTACAGTAAATCCACAGGCTTTATTTTACTTTCAAAGCGACGGGCCAGCTCCTCTCGCTTTTGAGTGATTTGCTCTGCTGGCTTAACGGCCAGCTGGTACAGGGCTCGCTTTCGTAACTGTTCGATCTCTCCTAATAGAGCTTGTTCATAGTCCTCTCTCTCAAAATACTCCTCTGTCTTTATCAATGCTATTTCTGTGCCGACAGTAACAGTGGCAAAAACAGCCCCTCCACAAGCGGCAACGAATGGTCCGGATGCAACGCATGGCGTCGCAGCTCCGACCCCTGCGGCTCTGCTGGCAGCTCTACTTGCGGCGCGACGAATCATGGCTTGCCTTGCAAGCGCCGCGCCGCGGGTGGCTATAGTTCCTGCGATTGCGGAGCGCCCAAAATTAACAGCCGCTGACTCAACCTGTAAAGTATCGGGTGTGAACACTAAAGTGTTGTCAGCATCCACTTGGCGCTCTGCACCGCTATCCTGATACGATAGGTCCGTCTTGTTGCTTTTTAACTGTTGTGCAAGCCAGCGAGTCGTTTCGTTAACGTAAGTTGATAAAGTCTCGTTATGCGTTTGCAGTGCGAAGGTGGACGGCGTTATGCTGCTGACCCTGCTCGCCATTGGTGCCGGAACCTATGTCTATATCAACCGCAAAAAGGTGTTGAAAAAGATCAACCCGGCCAGCGATCAGAATTTTATTTACCAGTCCGATCTGGTGCAGGGCGGATTGAACACACCGGACGATCGGGGGTACACCCGAGGCGACAAAGTGTTTGCATTCATCGATAAGCTGGTGCCGTTCTGGGGCGATGACGACTACGCCGATAAGGTGCTGGGCACTGAGCAGAAATCGCTGGAAGACTTGAAGCGCGATAAACAGGCCGGGATCGATCCGGGTCTTTACTGGTGGGGGTAACATGAGCGGAAACAAGGTAATTATCACGGTAGGCTCAATGGTGGTTGCATCGCTGATCACCGAATACATCAAGCGCCGGGTGTTCGCGTGAGCGTCCTCGGCTTTCTGCGCGAACTGGTGCAGCCGGTGACCGAACTGGTGGACAACCTGCACACCAGTGACGCGGAGCGCTACGAGCTGAAAAACCGGCTCGTGGATCTGCAAAACGAAATGGCCGGGAGGTTGCTCGACTATGAAAGCAAAGTCCTTGACGCGCAGACCAAAACCATCACCGCCGAAGCGAACGGCCAAAGCTGGCTGCAACGCAGTTGGCGACCGATTACCATGCTGACGTTTCTGGTGCTGGTGGTGCTCGATACCCTCGGGCTGACCGCGTTCCGGTTATCCGGCGAGGCCTGGACGCTGCTGCAGATCGGTTTGGGTGGCTACGTGGTAGGGCGCTCAGCCGAGAAAATCGCCCCGCAACTGAAACAGGCAATGACGAAGCAATGAACGAGATAGCGGAGAAGCTGAAAAAGGTGGACGGTGGAAAACTGAACGCGGCGGCGGTGGCGCTGCTGACGCTGGTGCTGTTTGTGTTCGGTAATCAGATGCGGGCGCTGCCGGAAACGGTCGCCGATATGGCCCGCACCCAGGCATTGCTCGTGTACCGCATTGAGCAATTGGAGCGGGCCGTGGCCGATGATCAGGCCAGTAGGTCAACCGGTCCGATTGGTAACCAGTTCGACCGCTTCGGCCACCGACACGCGCCTCCGTCGCTCAATCTCTCTGAGTCGATCCCGGTGCGCTTCCAGCTCGATCACCTCGGCTCGGGGGAGTTTGTCCGACAGATAGTCAATGCTCGCCTGAGCCAGTCGGATAGCCTCTAGGGCGTCATACCAGCAACTGACGATGTACTGCAGCCAGGTCAGTTGCTGCCAAGTGAAAGCGGGCTGGTGGCTGCCACTCTCGAAAAAGTCCCGGTGATTGAATCGGAAATACTCCGGCCAGCTCTCGGGCATGATCCGCCCCCGTTCCTCCAATTCCAGCAACCGCACCGCGTAGGGCGGCGCCCCGTATTTCAGCCAGCGGCGGGCCGTGCGCTCGGATACGCCGCACACTTTCACGATCTGACGCCACGATGGGCGGAAATTCTCGTCAAACTTCATCCTGAATGCTCCTTGTGTTGTTACAGGAGCGGGGAGAATGGAGAAAAACGCGCCATATTTTTAGAACATTTTGGCATACCCTCAGCGCGGGTGCGGGCGTAGGGGGTTGATTCGCATAGTGTTTTCTGTGTCAGACCACAGATGGTATTTAACATAATATACATTATACGAAGTATGGTATTATCGATGGACGTAGAAACAATCAACAAATCCGATGCTTTACTTCTCTGAGGGATCACTCTATGCCTTCATCTCAAGCATTTACATCCAGCTCAGCGCTAGCCATCTGCGGAATGATTGGCGCCATTCAGTCACAAAACGTTCCAGAGACCGTTGCTTCATTGTTCGTCATGACAACGGGCCTCTCGAGTCACATTATTCTTATCTACCGAGATCGCTAATGAGAAGCCTCATCTATAGCCATCCGCGCCGCCTGAAGAACTATATCAGCCCTGTGGTGATTGCAATCATAATACCCCACACCATCGGGTAGCCGAAGTACCAACGCAACCACACCAGCAGCGTGCCTCGACGTATCCAGTCCAGATTGGTACCGGATGGGCTATTTCAGCTTCATGTCGTTCTCAACCGATGTCACCCCTTTCACTTCACGTGCAATACTGACGGCCCGGTTAATATCAGCCCGGGAGTTTACGAAGCCAGACAACTGCACCACGCCTTCGCTTCCGCATTTTATTTGCAAGCCCGGATTGACTTTACCTCCGGCCGCCCCCAATCTATCGATTAAACACACTTGGCGCATCCCCATGTACCGACCCAACCCATCAAGACATCGCCGCAAGTCCGGAGCCTTCAACGCTTTGTGGCTCACTTTGCTGGTGCTGTCAGTGGGATTGTTGGGCGCCGGGGCTGGTGGCGTTCAAACCTCGGACCACTCGCTGGGGGTCGGCTTATCCGGCGCCTTTGATCCGGTGGTAGGCGCACCGTCGTCCACGGTGCTCAATGCCCTTCCCAATGGAGAGCGCCAGTCGTCAGAAGGAACCGACGAAGGCGATCATGCATTCGCCGCCAATAACGCATTTAATGGCACAGTCGCCGAGCTGTCGGCGCCCTCCTCTGACTATCAGTCACCGACGCCTCCCAGGCTGAAGCACCCGTTAAACCAGGCTCCACGAGCACCGCCACTCCTCTAATCCGTCCCAGTTTTCACTTCTTTTACGGATTAATCGAGGAAACCCCATGAAATCCCTGCAAACGCGGGCCATCGTGTATGGCCTGGTGATTCTGTTGGGCGTGCTGAGCGCCCTACCCAACCTGCTTCCCAAATCCATCAGTGAGGCCTTGCCTTCCTGGTACACCACCAATCAACTCGCCTTGGGCCTGGACCTGCGCGGTGGTTCTCACTTGTTGTTGAACGTTGATGCGGCAGATCTCGGCTTTGAGGCGCTGTCCAGTGCCGAGCGTGCGGCGGCTCTGGACGATGTTATTGAACGCAGCCTGGAGATGGTCCGGCGTCGCCTGGACGAGACCGGGCTGACTGATCCCACAGTCACCCGCCAGGGTGAAGACGGCATTCTGGTCCAGCTACCCGGTGTGGATGACCCGAGCCGAATTCGAGGGTCGGACGGGATTCTGGAAATATCCGCCAAAGTTGAGATAAGCTATTGATAACAAAAATATTTTCGCTATTCAGAAACCCTTGATCTTTCATTGA